>CAYFTY010000676.1:0-3235 GCA_964346045.1 uncultured Bradymonadales bacterium
CAAGGCGACGGACTTCTGTTGCTATGGTGAATGAATCTTCGGTCTCGCCATCCCGGCTGACTGCGCGGGCTACCTCTCCGAAACATTCGAAGAGAAAAGAGATCTGTTTGCGGCTCGTCGACTCACCGACAGCCGGCTGTATCGTTACGCTCGTTGTGACCTTATGAGCCTCTGCGAATTCGATGTCGGGAAGCCAGATCTCGCCGACCTCATCGACCGAGCCCTCATAGATGTCTCGCCCCGCGTACGGCAGGCCGCGGAAGATCCCATTTTCGACGACTCCCGTAGAGACCCACGTAGCCCCCGCCTCGACCGGATAGGGATAGACCACGACCGGATTTTGATAGACGAAGAGGGTCTTCTGGTTTTCGGGTTCTTCGTCGGCAGATGCGAATCCATGCAGAAGCAGGCCCGATGGTGAATTCGAGTAGACCGCTTCTTCTCGCCCCGATGCCACCAGGTCGCTGACGAATTCGCCCTCGGGAAACGAGCCTGCATACCACTTTCCGGCAAGCTCTTCGGCCTCGACCTCGAGCTTTTGCTCGTCGGGAGTACGCCATCTCCAGTCCCACACTCGAGTCCCTTCGGCGTCGCGCGCTCCTGCGAGATCCACTTCGACCTCGGTGCCTGCTGGATTGATGCGGTAGCTCACAGGAACTCCGATCGCGGCAGAGAGTTCGTCGGCCTCGATGCGCCCGTCGAGATTGGGAATACAATCGAGCTCGACCGGCTGCTCGGATGAGTACTCGGTCAATTGGGGCTGCGGCGTGAGGTTGTCCGAACAACCGAAGGCCAACAGGCAAAATAACGATGGAATCAATCGAATCTTCTTCATCATCAGAACCCAAAGCCCAGTCGAAATCGCAGTAATTGTGCTTTTCGTGCACTCAGGCCCGCCGACGGATTGTCAAAGGCTGGCCCCGGAAACAATATCGCGTACTCGGTCGCGAACACGAACGTATCGTAGGCCGTGTATATGAGGGTCGGATCGATCTCGAGCCCCAATCGCGATTCTCCCGACGGTGTCGATTGAGGCTGAACCGCCCAACTCGCGACCCCCGCAACACCTGCACTAAAACGGCCCGGGCCGAGCTCCGCAATATGCCACTGAACGTGTGGACGAACGTATACAGCGTCGGTCACGGTCCCGATGATCTCCCGAAAGAGAATGCGGTCAACCCGATAGTCGGGATGAAAACGGAAATTATTCACTTCATTGTCGAAGGGAACGTTGGCCTGGGGGCCATCGAGTTCACCGGGCGACGCTGGGGCCTCGTACGGCTCTGGGAACGCTCCAAACCCCGCAGCAGCATCGCCACTCGCGTATCCGGCGTCGACACCGAATCCGACCGGCCACGAGGGAGGCTCGACCAGGGATTCGAAGGCGGCTCCGAGCTGTTGAGACTTGAGCTCGGCGGGCAGAACCACACCGGGGATCAGCGACGCCTGCTCGATTCGCCCACTCAGGTAGGCGACTTCAGCCTCGAATCGCGCCCACGGAAGATTCAGACGAACCCAGAGGTCGGTGGCAACGCCACTCTGACCTCGAAAGACCACCTGCTGGCGATTCAGTGCCGGATTCACGTTCGTCGGGACATACCAGGCAGGAACATCGTTCTCTTGCCATCGAAACGAAAAGTACATGCCGTAGTCGAGGGTGAGCTTCCCTGCATCCGAGCGACGCTGAATCGCGCGAGGCGTGTGATAGCGCATCGTCGCGAAGGTCACGGTCTGAACATCGTCTGAGGGATCGAGGTCGATCGTTCGCTCATCTCCAGGCCGAGACGTCGTAGGCCCCCGAAAGGAGATATCGTAGGCGAGTGCCCAGATATGCCCGACAAACGGGACCAGCAAGGCGATTCGGTCTGCTGCGTCGCCGCTATCACAGTCGAGGCAATCGCCACCATTGGTCAACATCCCCAGGCCCCACTCACTGCCCATGCGTCCGACGGCCAGGAGACCGAAAGGAGTCAGAGCCTCAGCGTAGGCACGCTCGATATTGAGTAGTGTCCCTGCCTCTTGAGAAAGAGTGTTTTGCGGAGGTCCTTTCGGGGTGCTGCCCAGAGCGAGGTTGTCGAGAACGTCGACCCTCAGCTTGACGGCGACGTCACCACGCGGCGCATAGAGGCTCACGTCGGTCCTCAATCTCATATCGCTGTGCCGCAACATCTGCGCGTCGGGATCAGCGAGGGGCACGGGGTAGATGGACTGCCCCGTTGGACTCAGGCCGCGGTCGAGATCGAAGTTATGCAACCATTCCGAGCGAAAGCGGAAGTGTCCGTCGAGATCGACGATGGTCTCTCCACGGGATTCGATGTCCTGGCCGAGATCCGTAAAGCCCGTCGCGTGGGCCTTCTCGGGTAGAAGCGCCACGAGGAACCCCGCCAGCAGAAGGACGAGAGTGATTCTCATGGCGCCTCCCCGGCCGTCGTCGCTTCACCTGGGAACGCCTGTTGCGAGTACTCGACCGGGCTTTTGTCCGAGTTCGGCGCATTCAGAAAACGAACGAGATCGCGGTTGGATGCTGCTGCGGCTTCGATCATGGGGAAATGACCGCATCGCGGGTAGACGATCATCTCGGCCCGAGGCAGCTGTCGGACCAATCGCTCGCCCATTTCGAGGGTGGTGATTCGGTCTTCGCGCCCCCAGAGGAGAAGCACCGGTTTGTCGATCGTAGCGTAGCGCTTCTCGACCTGCTCATAGCGCTGTCCGCGAACGGCTGCGAGTGCTGCAGCGGAAGTGCCAGGACGATTCAACATGTCCTGGACGTGCTCGACGAAGGCCTGATCAAGGATCGAAGGATCGTAGAACGCAGCCTCTATTTTCTCGTCAGGTCGCTCTCGATAAAACATCGAAAAGAGTATCTCCCCGAGCACGGGCGCACGGGACCAGACGAAAAATGTCGGCAGTTGATCGGAGTAGACCCACGCATCGTAAAGCGCCAGCCGTTCGATGCGCTCGGGTTTCATCAGAGCCATCTGCAGAGCCACCGATGCCCCCCAGCTGTGGGCCACGATGGGAGCTCTCGACACGCCGAGCCGGTCCATGAGTGCAAAGACGATCTCGGCCTGTGCCCGTGGCGAATAGTCACCGGCCGGACGACCGCTCCATCCAAATCCTTTGAGATCGAGTCGGATCACGCGGCGAGTCGGCTCCAACGCCCCCACAACTCTATCCCACGCATTCAGCGATGATGCGAAGCCGTG
Source organism: uncultured Bradymonadales bacterium (assembly GCA_964346045.1). GTDB lineage: Bacteria > Myxococcota_A > Bradymonadia > Bradymonadales > Bradymonadaceae > CAYFTY01. The sequence goes on from CAYFTY010000676.1 coordinate 3,207, forward strand.
TATCATCACGACGGCAGGCTTCTTACCAC
>CAYFTY010000677.1:0-3231 GCA_964346045.1 uncultured Bradymonadales bacterium
TGCGCCGTGTTGTAATTCGGCGTGAGCACGATGTTGAAGACGCGCTCTTCGTGCATGCGCTGGCCAATTTCGTAAATCACCTGGGCCTTGCGAGAAGACGGAGTATCGGTGTCGTGTTCCCAATGCTGCTCGAGAACGTAGTTTGCGCCATCGACATCCTCGAATCCCCAGATATCAATCGCCAGTCCGAGCCCGTGCTGTGAGAGGGAATCGCTGCCACCGATCTTTCGGCAATTGAAGGTGCCGATGTGCAAAACCGTATCGATCTCGTAGTCGGCCAGTATGTCGCCGAGCTCCCAGAGCGCGAGCGCGAGAGGACACGCCATCGCCATCGTGCCCGGTGTCGATTGACTGTAGTAGCGGTACTCGACGCCATTGATCGGGCTTGCGACACGAATCGGGTCATCGATCGTACACGCAAGACCGTCGGCATATTGCGTGCTGTAGTTCCATGGCGACCAGATCACCCCGAGTCGATCGAGTTCTTCGAGACAGGCAGAGGTTGCATTGGGGTTCTCGGCATCCGCGGGAACACACACGGGCTCTTCGACCCCCGGTTCGTTGAACCGAGGCCGGATCTGACATTTGTAGCCGTCGCGACAGCCGGCGTCGGGGAAGAGATCGTAATCACAACGTGCGACGCAAGCCCCCGCCCCGCCATCCTCGATGCAAAATGTGACGCTATTCAACCCATCGCGATCGGGACAGAAGCGGTCACATCCCTGCGAACACGTTCCCCCGGGCCAGTCCAGGCACTGAGCGTTTTCAAAATCACAGTCCGATGCGCCATCGCAGGCCCCGCCGATCCATCCCTCATTCGGGGTCGGCCCGAAAGGTGCCATATCCATCTCGACCTCCGACATATCGGGGCGGTCGACAGGCATCTCACCTGCATCAAAGATCGCGTCTTGATCGCCGACATCCGCCCATTCGGGATCCACTACGGCGAGGTCACCGCATCCGGCGACGATCCAGAGCAAAGAAAATATCCAAAGTTTTTTCATCGTTCGACTCCTCGACAGTCGCACCATACTACGAATTGAGACGGTTTTCTCACTTTTCGTATTCACGGGTGGTGACAACCCCTCGTCTGTCTCGAAACCTCGTGTTGCAATCTCGACGAGGCGCGTTGCGACGGGTCTCGAGGCCCGCCAGCGCAAAAACCTCGGTCAAAACCTTGCCAATCCGAAATTATTGTCGAAGTTCGGCATCGTAGTAATGATGGGGAGGATACCCGCTCACCTAGGAGTTCTCGTGAAGAAAGACTCAAGTTTGACTCGTCGACAATTCATCCAGACCACCGCAGCAGCCGGTGTGTCCACGCTGACCATTGGATTTTTGCTCGCCGGTTGCAAAGGCGACACCGGAAAGAGTTCCGATGGCGAAGCCAAAGGGGGTGGCGGCGGTGGCGGCGAAGCCAAAGGTTGTAACGATGTAAGCGGCCTCACCGAACAGGAGAAAGCCACGCGTACTTCACTCAAGTACGTCGAAAAGTCTCCTGAGGCCAACAAGAACTGCGCCAATTGCAGTCTCTATCAGCAGCCCAAAGCAGGCGAATACTGCGGTGGGTGTAGCGTGATGAAAGGGCCCATCAATCCCAAGGGCTACTGCACTGCATGGGCCCCCAAGGGCTGAGCCCCCCGCTCTACTGCTTGTGGCCGGCAGCGCGAATGCGCGCCGGCCTTTTCTCTGTCCGGCGCACCAGAGCGCACTTGCGTCGCCCTCTCCTGCGTGGTGAATTGGGGGTACTGCAACGGAGACGAAAGTGGGAGAGACTGACTCTTTCCAAGACTTTTGCGCCCTGGTGGGTGGCGACCCTGAGGATCCTGCGCTCATGGCGTGGTTTGGGGCTGCCCTCAGCGTGCCCGAAGCTCGATTGGACCTGCTTGCGCGGGCATTTTCGTGGTTGGACGTTCTCCAGCGAGTGCGCAAGGAGCCCCCCGATCGTTGGGTGCCAATGTTGCGCGACTCGAGCACCGTCACGTTTCAATCTCATCTATGTCTCGAGCACCTGCTCGAGGTCATCAAACTCCACGACGACGAGGGTTTTCGAGAGCGCTTTCTCGCCGAAGTCCTCTGGCGCGAGCATGCCCTCAGCAAGCTCGACCACAGTTCTCTCGATCATCTCGCCACGGCTCTCTTCAATTCGACCGAAAAACTCATCGCCGCGCTCGAGAGTCTTCGCGATCCGGCCTCAGGACCGATCTTCGAAGACATTTCCGAGCTTTTCCCCGAATTGCTGGCGCTGGTGCGGTCGCGGCCGATCATCGCGGCGGCCGAGCACGAGCGCGCGCCCGGAAAGTCTCTCCCGCTCCTCGAACATCTGGCGGACCGTACTCTGGCTCGTAAACTCAGGGGACTCGAGCTCGGTGAAATTCAGACCTTTCAACGCGACCAGGCGCTCTCAGAAGGCGCATTCAAGGCCGATCGATCAGCACTCGAGCGAATCACCGACCATGGCCTGGCCCCCGTCTTGCGTGTAGCACTGACCTTTCTGGATTTCACCAAAGGAGGCACCAACGCCCAGCGTTCGGCGTGGACGAAGACCGGCGCGGATCTCACCGTGCACAACCTCGCCTCGGCGACGATTCTCGAACGAGAAGACATCCTTCGTCGTATCCCGCGCCTGCGGGGCAGCCGAGTGCTTCAGGAGCTCACGTTCTCGATGGTCAGGCATCACGGACTCGTGGGACAGACGGTACGTGGGGAAACCCCGTTGATCGTCTTTGCGGACCTCATCGAGGAGATTCGTGGTTACCGAGAGGAGCTCGCTCAGACCCTTGGACTTACCGAACGGGATGCAGTCGACCTGTGTATCGATCTCTATCATCTCGTGAATGCGCTCGATACGGCGGGAGTCAGAGAGGGCCTTTACACCGACCGTCTACGCTTCGAGATGGCCGCGATCGAAAGCCTTTTGATGCGTCTCGCGCGCCTGCCTCTCGAGGAAGATATTCACAAGACGCTGCGGGCATTCGACCGCGACGAATCCGAGGCCGAAAGCGAGCGCGAGCTGCGCAGAATTCGCGAGCAATGGCTTTACGATCGACTCTCGCGGCTTCGTTCCTCGCGACTCGCACAGGGTGAGCCTCCCGAGAATCTGCTTCGGCACGTGCAGTCGCTCGACGATGGCGATGTCGCACACCTGGTCCACGCGCTCGAAAATTTGCAGCTCTGGTATTGCGAGGTGACCACGGCAGGCCTCTCTCCCGGAGCACAGCTGACCTTCCT
>CAYFTY010000678.1:0-3229 GCA_964346045.1 uncultured Bradymonadales bacterium
AGCGCGCTCGACGGCAGGAATCACATAGGCGGGTACGCCCGCGAGGTCAGGGCGTTCTCGCAACGACTCGCCTGCCGGCAGATGAAGATGGAGTAAGAGCCGAGCCAGAGCCGCAATATCGTAGGCGGCCGTGGGTGGAGATTCGAATCCTCGAGACCAGATATTCGTCGGATCTGGCGGTTGGATCACCCAGGCCCCCCCATCTCGAGCAACGAGACGATTCGCATCCTGGTCGAGCCAGACCGAGCAAGCGGTGACTTCACCGTGGACGACACCACGCGCATGCAGAGAGCGAACGCTCTCGGCGAGTGGACGCCAGAGCTCCATGGCCTCGGCCCAGCTTGCGCGCAGCGGCTCGCACGTCGAGAGGGCCACTCCCCTCGGCCGAGGCGCGGCTGTCCAGACACGTCCGTCGGCCATTCTCCAGTGGGTTGTCGGCGAGAGGTTCGGAGTCTCGACGCGAGCGGCCAACCCGAGCACGGCTCCGACCTTGAGCATCGGTGCGCTCTCTTCGTAGACGCGCACGACGAAATCTTCGCCCGATTCGATCCCGAGGCTCGATGCCTCCATGCACCACGCCCGGCCCAGACGGTCTTCGAAAAAGAGCTCCCGCTCTTCGATGTCTTCAGGAATCTCGAACATCAGACTCTGGATAACAAAAAAATCGGCGCGCGTCCTCGCCAGAGCAAAAAAGCCCCCGCCCGATGGGCGGAGGCTCGGTTGTGCGAAAGGTCTTTTTACTCGACGTCGATTTCGAGCGTCCATCCCGTGAGACTACCGGTATCCCATCCCCAGCGGTCATAGATGAAAAGCTCCCACTCTCCCTGAACTTCGCTTCCGAGGAATCCTTCGATCGCATCACCCGAAATGGTGATGTCATCCTCCCAGGGCGATTCGACGGTGCTTCCGTCGTAGACGTTCATCGCAACACCGCCATGTCGCAGCTCGACAATCACGTCGCCGCGATAGGTATGTTCGATGTCGAGGTTGATGCGTACTTCCTGGACACTTCCTTCTTCGGCAACTTCGAGCACCGAGGTCACTCCGTTGGGGTCGTTGTCGGGAATGGCGATCAACTCTTCGCTCGAAACCGTGATGGTCTGGGCCTCGGAGTCATCATCTTCTTCGAGTTCTGCACGACTCTGGCGAATCAGCTCGCGGATCTCGTCGATGTCGATATGCGGGTTTCCGTATCGAGCGCGGACGGGCAGCCAGATGAAGTCCGGGTGCGTTCCATGCGAGCCACCCACCCATTCTCCTCCGAGGATATTGCCCTCACCATCGAGTTCCAGGATGTAGTGGTAGTGATCGTGCCGCGTGTAGATATCGGTCTCATCGGCACGGGGCTGTGTCGACGGATGCGATTCCGTGAGCCAGTCGGTGGTGGCGCGAACCTCGATGAAACGCTCGGCATTCGGGTTGTACACATATTCGACGACCGGTGGCTGGTAGTACCCCGTATTTCGGGCGTATTCGAGCATCGATGCGAAGGCCGTCGATGCGACGTACGACGCCTCGTCGAGTTCGGCGAGGGTTCCGAAAGGTCGGTTATCGACGATGTTCTGAGCTGCGCGTCGGTCGAGGCGTGCGTCGACGTCGAGTTCTTCGAAGGTGGCGTTATTTGCGAGTTCGAGAATAGCCAACCCCTCGGCCGAGCCCTCTTCGACGCCGTGTACGAATTCGCCGCTCCCCTCTTCGGTCGCGTCGACACCGAGAAGCTGATTTGCTTCCTCGACCGTGATCTCACGCTCTTCGGTTACCTTGAAGCCGATCAGCGGCTGATTCCAGACTTCGTAGCCGGTCGTCCGTTCGATGACGAGCGGTCGGCTGTTGACCCCGAGGAAATTCGAAAGAATCACGTGGAAGGTGCCGGCATTCAGGTCACGGCACTCTTCGGTGACGATGCGACCGTTCTCGTCCCGCTCGATCTCTTCTTCGTTGCAGCGACCGCCGAGCATGTAGGCTGACGTACGATCGTATTGCTGCATCAGCAGAGCTTTGAGGTCCGAGACCTCGAAGGTCACGCCGTTATACTCGACCGGTTCGACGGGCTCGTCTTCCATGATCGCCGCGGGTGCCCATGCGTGGCAGATACCCCACCAGGTCTCGACCCCATCGCGGTCTTTTTCTTCGTCGCCCCATCCGCACTCGTCCGCGTCTGCAATGCCGTCTTCGTCGTCATCGACGCCGTTGGCGGAGATCCAGTTGCCTTTGTTTCGATGCGTCCATTCTGCGGCCGGACCAAGCGCCTCGTAGTAGGCTTCATCCCATTCACAGGTGCTCGGATTGTACGGCTTGAGACCCATGAATTCGTCGTCGTAGCTCCACTCGTTGAATGCTTTGTCGTACTTCTCGGCCGGGCTGAGAATGTCGTTACCCTGCCACCGGTAGTTGATACCGTCCTCGTAGTACGGCCAGTAGCTGGCGGCCCACGCGTTGACCTCAGAGTATCCTTCGAGCGGCAGATTGTCGTAGTTGTAATCGAGCTCGGCCCGGAAGTGGACCGGATTGTTGCGCCAGTTCCAGGCGTCACCTTTCCCTTCGGCGCCGGTGTTCTTCTTGACGACACCATCGCCGGTCGCCGGTCCGGAAGGGGCATTGTCGGTGGCCTCGCCACAAGCAGCCAGACCACCGATTGCCATACCTAATACAGCCATCTTCATCATTTGAATGTTCATTAATTTCTCCATCATTCAGAAATTCGCATCAAAATCTTCGTGGAACGTCATCGATAACATGCACAGCTCGTGCCAGACCGAGAAACGCCAGTATACGGCGCCCGGGGCAGATCCTGGGTCAAAAATGGCAAGTCCAGTCACCACCTCGAGGTGGCGAGTGCAAACTCCACTTGCCACTTGGTCGGACGACCAGCCCGCAAGAGCTGCAGAGCTTACGAAACCCCTTGCAGCCTGTACCTTTGGGGGATAACGTGCGCGATACGAAATGAACGAATCGTGCGCGCCTCAGGGCATGCACGCTGAAATCCAAATTTTTTGTGGGAGTCGACATGGCCAGTGATCTCAAGAACCTCGTCGAAATGTATCAGCAAAGCGTTGAAAACTACGCTTCCAATCGCCTTTTCGGCACCAAAAAAGACGGTGTCTACCGGTGGACGACCTACGAAGAGTTCGGTGAGATGACCGAAGCCTTCCGCGGCGCGCTGGCTGCCATCGGCGTCGAGCGGGGCGATACGGTTGCCATCATTGCCAACAATCGCGTCGAATGGGCC
>CAYFTY010000679.1:0-3223 GCA_964346045.1 uncultured Bradymonadales bacterium
CAGCAAACTTGCGAGCTGGCTGGATGACGAACACTTCACCATGGGCCAGAACACCGGTGTCGACGGCAACTACATGCAACCCGTCGGGCGCCTCACGCATGTCGAGACCGACGACGTCTCGCTGATGCATTCGAGTATCGAACTTCAATGGACCGATGCAGCAGACGGGCGCTTTCCGCACGCCACGTCGAACCTCTGCGAACGTATCGAGCTCGAGCTGCCTGACGACCACGTCGAAGTGGCCGGGGTTCTTCTGCGAGGCTTCGATCTTTCGACCTCCTGCGATCCCCAGAAGCAGATCGGAACCCTCGGCAACTCAGACGGCATGTGGCCCTACCGTTTTTTCATCGCGCTCGGCGAAATCGAAGTCCTCGGAAGACACGCCTCGTTTGATGTCGATATCGACATCGCAAGGGGCTGGACGCCCAACCGTGGCGGAATACCCTACCTCGAAGAAAAACCTTTCAACTCGCACCTCGATTTCGACCTCGAAGTCCACTTCACGGTCATCTGGGGGCGACGTGATTGTTTTGCCTTCACCAACCTCGACGAAATGCGACTCTCAGGCATGGCACGCGACGACGCGATTCAGGCACGACTGCTGCGGTCGGCACGCTCGAATCTCGGAATTGCCGCAGTCGGCCTCACGGGTTTTGGGTTCGAGCTCGGACGTTACGGCAAACGCTCTCTCTTCGGACATCGCGGTCGTTATCTCGGCACCCTCGATTTCGGCGTAGAGTGCGTCGACAGGCACGACCATCTCGATGTGAACGGTCGAGCGCAAGTCTGGGTGCCGATCACGGTATGGGACGCTCCCGTGCGATACTCCGTCGAGTCAGCTTCACTCGAGTTTCGACAGGCCCACACCGTCGATCGGACAGTTCGAGGCTCGATCTGCTGTCCAAGTCAGGGCGCGCCCTGGTGGTCTGCATGGAATCGCTGTGATGACAACCCATTCGGTCCAGCAAGACGAGTACATCGACTCCCCCTCTGAACTGCCCACAGGATCTTGTCACCGGTCGTGCTTCCGGCCATTCGCATGCCAGCGAGATGGTCAAATACGCTAGCCCACAGCCCGCATCGACAATCTGCAGAGGCTTTCCACGCTGCATCAACTTCCGAAGCGGCGGACCAAGCAACCAGATCATAGGATTGAGCTGCAGATATTTTCGCACCTGCGTGCCGGGCATCGTCGCATCGGCCCTCAAGAGCCCCATACTGCGCAGCAGGGGGCAGCCCGCGCCCGCGAAGGAAGAACCGGTCAATCGCTACCGGCTGTGAGTTCCAACTCGCGTTCTTCGGTCCAGTAGGCTCGTGCCTGAGACTCGATAGCCTCTCGCCAGCGCTCTCGGGTTTCATCCGAGCTCAATTTGGCTCCCAGATATGTACGACCTCAGCGATCATGTCGTCGACGGCGCGACGAGCGGCATCGATCGCACCACCCTGCGTGATGTACCCGTGAACGAGCTGATCTTCGCAACGCTCGTGCACCTGAACCCCGGCCTCTCTTAGCACTCTCGCGTAGGCCCGGCCCTCGTCACGTAGCGGATCAAACCCCGTGGTCGTCAGATAGGTCTCGGGCAGCTCGGCGGGTCGCTCAAACAAGACCGGTGAGACACGAGGGTCGCTCTTCTCAGCCCCTGCTACATAAAGCTGCGAGAACCAATCGCGCGTAGGAGTCGTTAGAAAGAAACCTTCGCAGAAGAATTCCATCGAGTCATAACGGCGCGAATCGTCGGTCGTCGGGTAGATCAGCACCTGCAATTCGGGCAGTGGCTCCCCCGCAACGACGAGTTGCTGCGAGATGACGGCCGCTAGATTTCCTCCTGCAGAATCCCCGGCAACGATGAGGCGGCCATCGTGCTCGAGCAGCTCGGCGTGATCGCGAACCCAGCGATAGGCGTGCAGCGAATCATCTACAGCAGCCGGAAAGACCGACTCAGGCGCTCTACGATAGTCCACGCTGACCACCAGAACCCCCATCTCGCGCGCGAGGTACGAGCAGATTCCATCGTAGTCACGCGCGTGGCCGAGCGTGAAGCCGCCACCGTGATAGTAGACCATGCACGAATGGACACCCGAGTCGGGACGATAGGCACGCACCGTCACGCCGTCGGCATCGAAATCATGACCTTCGATACAGGGCTCGAAATCGAGAAGCTCGAGCGACTGGGCGAAGAGTCCGCGTGCGTCTTCGACGCTGAGCTCGTGGATGTCGGGCTTTCGGGCCTTCTCCATCAATTGCAGAAGCACATGCGTCTGCATGTCCAGCGGTGCACCCTCGTCGTTGCGAGGAGACTCGCCAAATAAAGCGCGTTGGGCGGCATGTGGCATCCCCAGGAATCTGCGCATGACACGACGTTCGAGTTGCTCGAGCAGGCTGGCCATATTCACCCCCAGCTCAGGCGAAAGGCGTCGTCATCGATCACACGCGTGCGCAGCCAGTACTCGAATGTATAACCGGGCCAAAGCGTCGTATTTTTGCCGCTCTCTTCGAGGTACCAGCTCTCACAACCCGACTGCCACACTGACTTCTGTAATCTCTTCTGCAGGGTATCGTTGAAGCGCCGATTCGTGCTCGGTCTCACGTCGATATAGCGGGCGCTCTCGGCCCAGAGCTTTTCGAGTGCCTGCCGTATCAGATGCGCCTGCGCCTCGATCATGAAGATGACCGACGAATGGCCGAGCCCGGTGTTGGGGCCCACCAGGATGAAGAGATTGGGAAATCCAGCGACCGAGATACCAAAATACGCTTCGGCGCCGTCGCGCCATGCTTCGTTGAGATCTCGGCCGTCCAGACCCGTGACCTCGAAGTGGGCGAGAAAATCGGTCGCGTGAAATCCCGTCCCGAAGACGATGGCATCGTGCTCTCGTTCGAAACCAGACGTATCGACGATGCCACGCTCTGTGAAATGCGAAATCGGCTCGGTCACGAGCTCGACCTTATCGCTGGCGACGGCCGGGTAGTAGTCATCTGAAAAGAGCACGCGTTTGCATCCCATGTCGAAGCCCGGCGTGAGCTTCTCGCGAAGTTCGGGATCATCGACTGTCTTCTCGAGATGGCGCTTTGCATAGAGCTCGAAGAGCTTCATGAGCCGGCTGTCGACGACAAAACCTGTCGCCAGCGCTTCCATCAGCCAGTATTTGGATTTGCGCGCCAGATTCAGCGCGCCGGGAATATGTTCGAAAAGGAAATACTCGAAGTCCGAATACTCTCGGTCAG
>CAYFTY010000680.1:0-3212 GCA_964346045.1 uncultured Bradymonadales bacterium
TCTGACGCCGCCACAGCCGGGCGAAGAGGTCTCTCCCGAGGAGAACGTCGCGTCCATGATCGCCGATGAGATGCCAGTGGGTGATGGCGTCGAAGAAACTCCGCTGCCCGAAGACGAGCCAGCCGGCGAAGATCCGGCGGCCGCTGAACTCGACGCAGAATTCGCCGAGCTCGAATCGGGGGAGGGCGATCTCGAGGAAGCAACTGCCGCCGACGAAGCTCCCGGGGAACTCGTTTCGGACGAAACCGAGCTCGATGCGCATGCAGACGAAGCGCCAAGTGGCGAAGCTGCCGACGACGTCGCGGCCGAAGAAGAGCAAGAGGCAGCGGCGAGCGACGAAGAACCTGAGTACCTCTACTCTCCGGCCGACGGCACAGCTTATCCGCGAGGGTCCGAAGAATACGAAGACGGGTTTGGACCGATGGGTGAGGAACTCGTCGCCGAGCCTCCCCAAGAATTGACGCCGATCGATGCAGATGAGACTGAGAGCTCCGAGGAGGGAAGCGCCGGATTTGACCACGAGTATGATGATCGTGCCGATGGTGGATTCGAAAAGGGCGTGGCTCCCGGGCCACCCGAAGAAGGCGACGGGCAACCCTTCACGCGTGAGCCCTCGGCTCAATTCGAAGCGGCGTTTCAGAAGCGCGAGCGCGAACGGCCTGTGATGGAGCCGCTGCCCTCTCCGGGTACACTCGCACAGCCTGCGACGCTTACACTCTACGTCAATCGTGAACCGGTCCACACCCATCCCATCGACACCGATGAGGTGCTCATCGGTCGACGAGACCCGGTCGCCGATGCGTATCCCGATCTCGACCTCACAGAATTCGACCCGAAATCGGAGGTCTCACGCAAGCATGCGTACGTGTACCGCCAGAATAAGAACCACACCCTCTACGTGGTCTCGAACGCGGGTACTCAACTTAATAGCGAACTACTCGAGATCGGCGATCGGCGCCCGCTGGATGACGGAGACGTGATGGTTCTCTCGGGCAAGTTCGCGATCAAATTCGATATACCCGAGCAGGAGTAATCTCGGATGGCCTCGCCATTTCCCTTCCACGTGGCGGACGGTCGGTATCGTGTCGAAGGGGTCTTCGCCGATAGCGGCGGCATGGGAATTCTCTATGAGGCCTTCGACGAGCGCTGTGCCGACAATCGTGTGCTGATCAAGACCACGCGCTACGATAGCGGCGACCGCGCCCGAAACCTGCGCTACACGGCCGAAGAGGCGATCGAGTACATCGCAGAGACTCGAAAGATTCTCGAGTGGGAGCGCAAAGTCCTCGTGCGCTTCCGCAACGATGGACTCAATAATATCCCATCTGCCAACTCGTGGTTTCTGGGGCGTTCGCTGACTCTGGAACCGTCGTACGAAGGAAAGATGGGGCGGTACGAACTTCCTGATTCACTTCTTGACTCCGAGCCCTTTCTGGTGCTCGAGTTCATTCCCGGTGACATTCTCGAAAAGCGCGTCGACAAGCCCTCATTTCGCGAGAGGCTCGAAGAAAACCTGCTCTCGCTGGCGCGCGAAATCCTCACGATTTTCATTCGCATGCATCGTGAGGTCGATCTCGGAAATGGGGCCCGCGGGCAGTTCCTCTACCAGGATCTCAAGCCTGCCAATATTCTCGTCAGCGAAGAAGATTACTTCACACTCATCGATTTTGGTGGAGTGACACTTCGCCTGGGCGGTAAGACAACCGAGCCGACAGCCGGATGCATCACGATGGGTTATGCGGCTCCCGAGGCGGACGGCGGCAATGAGGCGTATATCGACCCCCGCTTTGACCTCTACACACTCGGCGCAACACTATGGCATGTGGTGACCCGGCGTGACCCACGGGATATGGGCGCGGAGTTTCCAGTGCTGGATCCGACGCTCGTACGTCAGGCTGGCCTGAGCGAGGAGTTTACCCGCATCGTCGGTATCGCCACGGCACGGGATCCGTCCAAGCGCTACCCGTCAGCCGCCGCCATGAGAAAAGATGTCATCAAGCGACTGCGCGACCTGCGTACTTAGTCGTCCGTCTGGGGAATCTCTTCGATCGCTTCGCCTGCGGCTTTCGCCTCGAGCATGGCTTTGCCCTTTTGAATCGCTGGCTCGACCGAAGAGGGTGTTCCCTGCATATCAACTACAGCTTCGCGGGAGAGCGTGATTGCTTTCTCGGGAAAGATGCCCAGATAGAGGCTGAGAATTGCGGCGAGCGCGAGCGCAAACTTGGCACCACTATGCTCGAGTGCAGTCACCTCACGGGTCTGCGGCTTCATGTAGAGATAGACGACGACTTTCAGGTAGTAGTACATGCCTGCGACGCTCATCAACACAGCGAGAACGGCCAGGCCGATGAAGGCGGTCTCTCCAGTCACGGAACCTGCGTCGATTGCGGCACGGAAGACGTAGAGCTTGCCGAGAAATCCGGCCGTGGGCGGGATTCCTGCACTCGAGAGAATGCAGACAGTCATCACGAGGCCCATGGCTGGATGCTTGAATCCAAGCCCGGCGATGTCCTCATAGGTTTCGACCTCACCACCTTTTCGTTTGAAGTACGCGAGCACACCGAACGCTCCGAGCGTGCCGAACGAGTAGGCGAGGATGTAGAAGAGAACGGTGTCGTTGTAGAGATAGAAGTTTGCGTCGGCATTTGCCGCCACGATGCCCACGAGGATGTAGCCGGCATGGGCAATCGATGAGTATGCGAGCATCCGTTTGACGTTATCCTGCGCGATGGCCACCACGTTACCGAGTACGATCGAGCCTGCAGACATGAGCAAGAGCAGGTCGATCCATCCGTACCCGTAGAAGCCTCCACGAGCCGTCTCGTCAAAGAATGCCACCACGAGTACGCGAACCAGTCCGGCGAGCGCTGCAGCTTTGACGCCGGTCGCCATGAAGCCGACAGCCGGTGTTGGGCTACCGGTGTAGACATCGGGGGTCCAGAGGTGGAACGGAACAGCAGCAATCTTGAAACCGAAACCACTCAGTACGAGAAGGACTCCGAGGAAGAGCGTTTTGCCGCCGGCTGCAGCCGCGGTCTCATTGCTGAGTACGCTTCCCATGAACGAGGCGATCATCTCGAGGTTGGTCGTGCCCACGACCCCGTAGATGAGCGCGATTCCGTAGAGGAAAAGTCCTGCAGAGAATGCACCCAGCACGAAATATTTGAGGCCTGCTTCGGCGCTCTTGGAGCTCTTGCGAAGGTATCCAGCCA
>CAYFTY010000681.1:0-3209 GCA_964346045.1 uncultured Bradymonadales bacterium
GCCTGCTCGGCATTCAGCACCTTTCCAAACAGGGGCGCGACCGGCGAACCCAGGCGATCTTGCCCCTGCGCGGAAAGGTGCTGAATGCCGAGCAGGCAAGCCTGACGAAAGTCAGCAAGAATAAAGAGCTGAGCGATATCGTGGACGCACTCGGGTGCGGCCTCGATGCTAATTTCGATGCCAGCAAATTGCGCTACGGCAAGGTCATCTTGCTCATGGATGCCGATAGCGATGGTCATCATATCGCCACGCTTCTTCTGACCTTTTTCTATCGCTACATGCGCGGACTCATCGACAACGGGCACCTCTACATCGCCCAGCCGCCGCTCTTTCGTGTCGACTACGGAAACGAGACCTTCTGGGCTCTCGACGACAAAGAACGAGACAGAATCCTCGCCGATCTCGAGAAGAAGCGCGGCAATAAGAAGGTCAACGTGCAGCGCTTCAAGGGCCTCGGCGAAATGATGGCCAAGACACTCAAAGAGACGACGCTCGACCCATCGAATCGGCGCCTCTTGAAGGTCGTGATCGCCGAGCCCGAAAGCGTAGAGCACGACGAAGGACAAGCCGAAGCCGAGCCCGAAATCTACGACCCTACCGAAGAAGTCATCAGCGATCTGATGGGTCGCGACGCCTCGGTACGTTTCGACATCATCATGGCAAACGCCGACCAGCTCGAAGAGCTGGACGTCTAAATGGCTGGAACCTCATACGACCTCTTTGGTATGCTCTATCTGACTCCAAGAGGATCCACCATGAGACGTATCTTCCTCTCGCTCGCATTCGTGATGTTGCTCGCTGGCTGCGGCGATCAAACCGACAGCAAATCAGGCGAAAACAATGTCCAGCCGTCACCGCAGAACAACACTGCTGTGGATAACGGGACGCCAAATAATGTCACCGGCAACAACGACGAAGGCGGCAATAACGCGCTCTCTCTCATGGACAGATACGGCACCGAGGGCCCCGTCGACGACACCCCCAAGTCTTCTGGGGGCAACGCCCTTTGCAATCTCGACTCGATCAAGAGCGACGATCTCGAGGGCGATGTCGACGCGTCTGTTCCTGCGCAGCCGTGGGGTAGTGCACCGGTGGCCGATGACCCGGCTCGATGTGGAAACGACGCCGAAACGACCGTATGGCGACTCAATAATTGCGAACGAATGGCGCGCGACCTGCCGCCGTTCGAGTGCGACCTGCGCCTCGTCTGGCTGGGAAGGGCCCACTCGCAGGACATGATCGACCGCGGATTCTTTTCACACGATAATCCCGATAACGAGAGCCCTTTCGAGCGTATGGCCGAGGCAGGTGTTCAGAGTTCAGCGTCGGGTGAGAATATTGCTCAGAATCCGACGGCTGAGGGAGCTCATCTTGCGTGGATGGACTCGGGCGGACACCGAGGAAATATGCTCGGTTCCTACTCGCATATCGGCTGCGGCTTCATCGGGAACCTCTACACCACAGGATTCATCACAGACTGACGATGGGAATGTCGCGCGCTCGGCATCCGTTAGCCGAGTTGACAGCGCGGAACTTGTCGCTACTTTAACGTCACACGAGACACAGGGAGATTCGACGTGATTCAAATTACCGAAAACGCTGCCCGACAAGCCCTTCAGATCATGGCCGAGAATGAAATCGATGCGTCGGTTTCGGGTGTAAAGCTCGGCGTGAAGAGTGGTGGATGCTCGGGACTCAACTACGTGCTCGACATCGTCGAGGCGCCCGACGATAACGACCGGGTGTTCGCACAGCACGGCGTGCGGCTTTTCTGCGATCCCAAAAGCTACCTCTATTTAAATGGGACTCAGGTTGACTACGAGTCGGGCATGATGGGTGGCGGATTCAAGTTCACCAACCCAAATGCAAAGCGCTCCTGCGGCTGCGGGACGAGCTTCACGGTCTGAACGCACAGCCCGGATGAAGCGAGCGAAGAGCCGGCCCAGTGGCCGGCTTTTTTATGTCCAGGTGGACGGACTAGTTCGAGTCGCCAGAATCATCCCCTGCATCTGCCGCCGGGGGCTCCTCACTCTGCTCACTTTCCTGAGGCTCGACCTGCTCGTTCTGGACGCCCTCCTGCTCGAGGATATTGAACTCCACTCGCCGATTGCGTGCACGGGCTTGTTTGCTCGTTCGTACGTCGACAGGCATGGTCTCGCCGTACCCTTTCGCGAGTAGACGAGATGTATCGATGCCCTGCTCGACGAGGAAGTTCTTCACGGCCTCGGCGCGAGCCTGCGAGAGCTCGAGATTCATGGCGTCGCCTCCGCGATCGTCGGTGTGTCCGCCTATCTCTACTTTTTTGATTTCGGGATTCGACCGAAGCACAAGCGCTACCTGCTCGAGCAGATCAAACGACTCTTCGCGGATCGTCGATTTGCCAGTCTCGAAAAAGACTTTGTCGAGAATCTTGATTCGTTCGGCCTCGCGCACGACTTTCTGCTCTTTCGGTGGACAGCCGTTATCTTTGGCGAGGCCGGGCTCATTCGGGCATTGGTCGTCGGCATCCACGATGCCGTCGCGGTCATTATCGAGCTCCGGGCAGCCGTCTTCATCTTCGAAACCATCGAGGTCTTCGGCTTTTTCGGGGCATTTATCCGCTAGATTCTTGATGCCATCCCCGTCGCTATCGGTATCGGGGCAGCCATCGTTCTCGACGGGACCGGCCTCAGTAGGACACTGGTCATTCGCATCTTCGACGCCGTCCTGGTCGTTATCGGTATCCGGACATCCGTCCTCGTCTTCGAATCCGTCGGCATCCTCGGGCTCGTCAGGGCATTCGTCTTTCGAATCGACCACCCCGTCAGCATCATTGTCGATGTCAGGGCATCCGTCCGCGTCTTGATACCCGTCGAGATCTTCGGCTTCCTGCGGGCAGCGATCGGCGGTGTCGTTTACGCCGTCGTTGTCGAAATCGAGGTCACGAGGTGCCCAGCTCACGCTCAGGATCGTCCGGAATTCAGGCGACCCAATACCGGCTGTGATTCCCGCGCCGGCCGCGCCATGCACCGTGATGCCCACATCGGTTATCATTTTGGCTCCGACGAGGCCCTCGATCGGAGTTGAATTTTCACCCAGGAAATCGTTGAAGTCGGAAGAGCCGAAAATCTCTCCGCCGAATACGAGAAGTCCTCTCAAAAGGGCATATTCTGCCCCGACGCCCCATACGAATTTCGAACCCACCTCGGCCGTTCGTATGGACTCGGTGC
>CAYFTY010000682.1:0-3204 GCA_964346045.1 uncultured Bradymonadales bacterium
CAAAGAACTCTCGACTCGTGCGACCTCGGGTCTGCTCGTCGTCCTCGATAATCTCGAACACGTGGTCGAGGAAGCTGCTCAACTCGTACCCGCCGTTCTCGCACTTCAGGACGTTCGTGTCGTGGGTACTTCGCGCGAACCCCTGCGGCTCGGGGGTGAGCAGGTCGTGCGCGTGGGGCCACTCAAGCCTGAAGAAGCCCTGGAACTCTTTCAGCTCAGGGCTCGGTCGGTGATTCCTGAATTCGACGCCGGCGATCAGAGTCGAGATGCCATTCATGAAATTGTGGCACGGGTCGACTGCCTGCCGCTTGGTATCGAGTTGGCAGCCTCACGGGTGAATGTTCTTTCGCCAAAAGGACTCGCCGAGCGACTGACCAAAAGAATGTCGGCCCTGAAGAGCAAAGACCGAGACCGACCCGAACGTCACCGCACGGTCGCGGCGACAGCTCAGTGGTCGTGGGAACTCTTGAGTGAAACGGAACACGCCGTGCTGCGCGAGCTATCGGTCTTTCGTGGGGAATTCACCCTCGAGGCGGCCGAATACGTGGCCGATGTAGACGGGGTCGAGATCGTCGACATCGTCGACGACCTGGTAGACCGCTCGATGCTCGAGCGTAAAGGCGACCGAGTCTTCCGTCTGTTTCAGACGATCTATGGAATGGCATCTCAAGAACTCGAAGAGAGTGCCGAAGCGCAGGAGATCTACGATCGACATGCCCGTTATTTTGCCGGACGAATTTTTGAGACCGAACGACACCGGCGTGCGAGCTGCCGACTGGAGCTCTTCGAGTTGAGATTGGCGGTCGAACGGACCCGAGGAGCAGTTCGGGGCAAGGCGATGGCTGCGATCGCCACCGTTTTGAGCGAGCTCGGCGGGATGGATTCGGTCGTCGATGCCGCACTTCAGGTGGTCGAAGAGGCCGATGATCCGGTGGTTCGAGCCGAACTCGAGCTTGCGATCGCACAGGCCATGCTCGACCGCATGGAGCTCGACCAAGCCCGCAGCTGGGCCGAGCGAGGAACTCAGACGGCAAGGTCTGCCGACTTGTTGGAAGTCGCTGCGCAAACGATGACGACGGGAGCGCTCGCGTCGATGTGGCAAAATCGACACGAGGAGGCGCTCGAAGAGCTACACGAAGCACTCGAAATTGCGAGAAAGTCGGGTTCGGTCAATGCCGAGATCAAGGTGCAGGGCAACGTGGCCATTGCACTCTCGAATCTCGGTCAGACAGCAGCCTCGCAAGATCATATTGCTTCGGCGTTGAATCGAGGTCGCGCCAGCGGTGACGACTTCATCGTAGCGCGGCTGCTCGTCAACGTCGGAGTCTGGCATGCCGATCGTCACGATTGGGAGGAAGCGGAGCCGGCTCTCGTCGAGGCCCTCGAGATGCTCGAAAATGTCGAGGATCGCCGTTTCGAAGCGCACGCTCTCGTCACGCTCGCGCGGGTGAAACTCGCGACCGGTCAGGTCGAAGAAGCGCGTTCGCTCTACGTGCGAGCCGATCGGACGGCCCGGGAATACGGACAGGTCTCGGTGCGACTCGAGTCGCTCGTTGGTCTGGGAAGTTTGCGCGAAGCTGCATCGGACCGAGTCTACCTCGTCAAGGCCGTCGACCTCGCGCAGAACACGGGGTCGGTCGATGACGAAATGCTCGCTCGCTCGATGCTGATGCTATTCGATATGCGTTTCGGCTCGTTTCCGCTGGCCCGGCATCAGGCACGTCGTCTGCTCGACAGCGTGGTCGTTCCCGAGAAGTGGAAGACTGTTGTGAAGGCTCTTTCGGCCCTCACCGCAGGGTGGAGCGGAGATTCAGAGGATATCCCCGAGGTTCCCGAAGACGATATCTGGCTCGAGGCATTGATCGGCACTGTTGCAGCCATCGTCGAAGCATCGAGTGCGCCCACCAACCAGGCTTCGGGGGCCGTGATTCAGGCCCGAAAGTATCTGAGCCGATTAGAGGAAGTCTATCCGGCTCCCGAGCTGCGCGCATGGCCCGCGGACCATGTTCCATGGATTCTGGAACACCTGCTGAATGAGCGTTTTGCAGATGTCGATGTGAAAGCCCTGCGCCTGCATCCAGAGGGGCGTTTCTATCAACCTCCTGGCGGCGAAGTGGTCGACTTCTCTCGGCGTGGCGCATTGCGTGGAGTTCTCGTCGGCCTCGCCCGGGCACGCGACGAAACTCCAGGGCAAGCGATTACGCTCGACGAAGTTCTGGAATTGGGTTGGCCCGGCGAGATCATCACAGCGGAAGCGGGCGCATCACGCGTCTATTCGGCAATTCGAACCCTGAGAAATAATGGGCTAGAGGACGTATTACAGACCAACGATGAAGGCTACTTCTTCGCGGCGGATGTCGCAGTGGTCTGGGACGAAGAATTGAGCGGTTGATCAGTCGGACTTTGCTCTCTTTTTGCCGCGCTTCAATTTCAACTTCAGCCTCGAGTCGAACTCGTAGATCGAGGCATTCTGGGGCAGGTTCTCGGCATTGATCTTTTTGGCCTTCGAAAAGACCATTTCGAGCCAGTGTCCCGCCTTGCTTTCGAGCTGTAGAAGACCTTTCCTGGCATCGAGGCGAGCCCTGATACAACCGGTTTTGGCCGTGTCGATACGCATGCGAGCGGGAGTGCGTGCGCTGCGGGTGAGTCCTTCGAAGGCCTCGCCCAGATTACGAGCCATCGGTGTTCCCATCACATCGAGCTCGAGCCCGTCGAAGCCGAAGACAAATCCGTCGTTGGTCGGGTCGAGCGATGCGAGTTGCGCGAGTTCTTGGTCGCTGCCCATCGAGAGTAGGTCGAGATCCTCGAGCGAGGGCCTTGGACGCTCGTCGGTTTGGCTTTCGTCGCCTCGAAATACATCGATCGCCTTCGAGTCGGCTGCCTGATCGCCGCGAACGACGTCGACTCCCTGGCTTTTGAGCGGCGTCTCGTCTCCGCGAACGACATCGAGTCCGGGTGCCGCCGAACGATGATCGCCATATTCAATGAGTTCGTTGTCGCTGGCCGAGCTGCCCTCGTCGGAGTACTCGATCTGCGGACCGTCTCCGGGCGTCGATCGAACGACGGCGCCCGACCTGCGAGCATCGAAGACAGTGATGAACGCATCTTCGACGACGCTGACTCGCTCGACGCAGATTTCGGTCGGCTCCTGAGCCGAGACGGCTGCCGGCGCCGACAATGCGACGGCAAGCAAGGCGATGAGAT
>CAYFTY010000683.1:0-3195 GCA_964346045.1 uncultured Bradymonadales bacterium
GTAATTATTTGTATTGAAGATTTCGTCGAGCGGCCCGAGCTCGAGACCAAATTGAGCGGTCTGAGCCGCTACATCGGAGAGACCGTTGCCCGGCTCGAACTCGAACGATTCGGTACCAAGACCGGGCGCAAACTCATCGATGCCGTGTTGCCGACCGACGAAAAACTCGCATCGGTCGTTCTCGAGCGCGCCAGTGGGAATCCCCTGCACCTCTCGTTTTTGCTGCGATATCTGCGCGATGAAGGCTTGCTGGAAAACGAAGGAGGTCGGTGGACAGCCACCTCGATCGAAGACGTGCGCAATGCCGTGCCGCCGAGCCTCGGCGACCTCTTCAGGGTTCGCATCGAACAGGCCGAAGCCCACTACAAGATCGAAGGCAGGCTATCGCGCCATCTCGAAACCGCGGCGATTGCAGGCCCCCGCTTTCAGTACGACGTCGTGCGGTCGATGGTCGAAAAAACCGGTGAACAAGACCTACTTCAATTCTTCGACTACGACCTCGATCGACTCGTGGCAGAGGGTTTCTTCACCGAGATCGATGGTCGCGGCGACGACTGGTACGCGTTCAGCCACGGCCTTTTACGTGACTACCTCTTGAATCGACTCGGGCCAGTCGTCACGCGTGCCACCCATCGACACGCTGCCGAAGCGATGGAGTCTGTTTTCGAGCGTCAGAGCGACGCCTACGCCCACGAAATCGCCAGGCATTGGGATGCTGCCAGGAACGCCGATCGAGCCCTCTACTGGTATCGCAGGGCGGCGCTGACCTCGCTGCGCTCGTATGTGATGCCGCAGGCGGCGCGAGCATGGGAGAGCGCACTTCGCATCATGGATCAGAAGCTTGGGCTCGAAGAGGCCGAAGAAGCCGATCCGCTGATGCCTTCGCTGGATCGCACCCGATTCGAGGGCGCCCGGGTCGAAGTCGGCGATTATCTCGAGACGCTCTCACGGCTTGGCGATCTGCACGAAGGCTTTGGAGAGTTCCCCGAAGCCGAGAGTTTCTATCGACGGGTCGTTCGGATCGTCGGGCGCGATACGAGCGATCTTGCCCATGATGCGCTCAGACCTTTCGGCTACAGCTGGTTAGGGCTTGGACACGTAGCGTGGCAACGCGGAGATTTCGAAGCTGCCGAGTGGGCTTTCCGAAAAGTCTCGGAATTGGTCCAGGAGGTCGAAAACCACGATCGGCTGCGGGCACGCTCGGAACTCGGGCTGGCCCGCGTCGCGTGGCACCGAGCCGAGTACGAGTCTGCCTCGCGCCTCGCTCTCGAAGCCCTTGCGATCGCGCGAAAGCACGATTTCGAAGAAGACGAAGGAGAAGCCGAATGGCTGCTGGGCGAGATCGCCCGCATCATCGGAAACCCGACCGATGCACGCGATTCGTACGTACGCTCACTCGAGATCTATCGAAACGCAAATATTCAGACCGGCATCACCCGGAATCTGCTCTCACTGGCTCAGATCGCCCGCTATCAGAAGGACTTTGCCGAAGCCAAGAACCTCTATCTGCGAGCGCTTTCGCACTACGAACACCTGGGCGACCGCCGCGGAGCCGGCAACTGCCAGAACGGGCTCGGAGACATCGCGCGATTCGAGCATCGATATGCCGATGCCGACCGATACTACGGCCGCGCTCTGGAGATCTACGAAGGCATCGGGGCCGAATACGACCTCGCCGTCGTACTTGCAAATCTCGGGCTCAACGCCATGGGGCTCGGCGATCTCGAGGCCGCTGGTTCGTACCTCGATGCGGCCTACGGTATCGTCGCAGCTGGCGATTATCCCTACCTCGTCGCAGGCATCGAATATAACCAGGCCCTCGTCAAAGCGGTCGAAGGTGACGAGGTCGGAATGGCCGACGTCATGGAGCGTGCGCTCGAGCGGACCGATACCGCTGGCATTGCAGACATCGACTACGCAAGACCTCTGGAAGAACTCGGGCGAATCCGGGCAGAATCAGGCCACGTCGAAGATGCCGCGACCCTCTGGGGGCGCGCACGACAAATCTACGCGGACCTCGAACTCGACGAAGACCGTGCACGCGTCGACAGGTCGCTCGCAAAGCTCGACCATCAATCCTGATCGTCGTCTTCTTCGACCTCGCTCACGGGCGGGGGCAGAATCGCAGGTTCTTCGTCGGTTTCATCGCGACCATCTTCGGATTTCAGCACACCACTTGTCTCGTGAGAGGTGGCCTGCGGACCTCCCGGCACGGTGTCGTGCTTCTTTCGCTTGTGCTCGAACTTCTCTTCGGATTTGTCTTCAGACACGCTGCCATCTCGATCGTCGACGACCTCATCGACCGTGGTGGGCTCAGGTTTTTGAGGGGCCGCCTCCTGGGCGCGCGCGAATTGCGAGACCTCGGTCCGCTCGGTCGTTTCGGCCTCGGCCTTGCCTTTGCGGGCCGAAGTGTCGGGTGCAGGCTTCGGTCCTCTGACCGGCTTTTTCCAGAGCCCGCCCTGACTAAACGAATCCCAGCCCCAGCGAGCCCATTTCAAGAGTCTCGATACCAGCCAGAATGCCCATAAGAGCATCGCCACGCGCCAGACGAGAATCGGTACGGATACGATCGCGGGCGTCGGAAGCGTACTCTCGGTCTGATCGACGTACCACTTCATCACCTCGTTGGTGCTGCCCGCCCCCTTGACCTGCATGTCGATCTCGAAAAGAAGATTCGTGTGAATCGCGCCATAAAGTGCAACGAGCGCAACCAGGGTCAACGCGACGACCGCGAGTTGGACCAGGTCAAATCGCCACCACGGCTCGATGTCGGCATGTCGACGCCACGCCAGCAAGACGAACCAGAACACCACGGGCAGTCCGGCGATGACCGGCAGCTGCGAAAGCCCGATCACCAGAAGAAGCCACTCCCAGGTTGCGACGGGAAGATTACGAAGTCGGCCCAGCAACACCGCGATGATCAAGAGGATCACCAGATGGCTCCAGAAGAGGATCGCTGGCCCCCATGCCGGCCCTCGGGTCGCAAGCAACCAGCGCTCACCGCCGAGTCTGATCGAGTTTTCGATGTTGACCGCTGACGACCCGATATCGACCTGAGGCATTTGTTCGACGATCTCTCGATTCCATGGCTCTTGCCATGAGAGTTCGAATACCTGCTTTCCCGGTTCGACAGGCAGACTCACGACACCATCGCGAGGCCTGATATTCCTGGACTCGCGATGGTGTCGTGAGTCT
>CAYFTY010000684.1:0-3177 GCA_964346045.1 uncultured Bradymonadales bacterium
CGGTGATCGTTGAACAGTACGCGGCGCAGATGGCGCTCGGCATTCCGTTGTTGGTGCCGTTATTTGTACCGTTATTTGTACCGTTGTTGGTGCCGTTGTTGGTGCCGTTGTTGGTGCCGTTGTTGGTGCCGTTGTTGGTTTCGTTATTGGTATTGTTGGCGTTGTTCGTGTCGTTGTTCGTGTTGTTGGCGTTATTGGTGTCGTTGTTCGTGTTATTCGCGTTGTTTGTGACGTTGTTGTCACCGTTATTGGCATTATTGCCGTCGTCTTCCTCATCTCCACAGCCAATGGAAGCCATGAGTGTAATGGCGCAAAGCGCGATCAAAATTCGTTGCAACATCTGAATTCTCCTTCGAAGGAAAGTACTCCTAATCATGATTCCTGGTGATGCACACCAGGGCAAGCCCCCAAGCATGCTAATCTCATGCCGAGTCCGTAAGTGCGTATGTTTTTCAATGGCTTAGGAGAACACCTGGCACCCGGGCGCAATCGAGGCGGCGAAAGTCACGACAATGATGTCAGGGTTTCTGCGTAGATCGTCACTGCCATGTCTCATTTTGTGCTCGCGAGACGGTGCTTAGGACTTGGAGCATGAAATTGTCGTTCTTCACATATCTGCTGGCGAGTCTCTTCTTCGCAGGCATGGGCCTGATGAACATCGGCGACGCGCATGCACAGCGCACGCTCGACGATATCGAGGTCACCGAGTCGAGCGCTGGAAAGCTGCGATTTCATGCCCCTCCGGAATTTGACCGTTTGACCAGCCGTCTTCGAGACGAGGGTGAAGAACATCTCGAGGATCTCGTCGCCGAACTGCAGCTCGAGAATGTTCCGGTCGTCGAAGTCTGGGTACTGCGAAAGGTTGCCGACTTCTATCGTCTTCATGGGGTCGAGAATCGCGCACCCGAGTGGGCGGCAGGGCTCTCATTTCGCAACCAGGCGCGCATCATCCTCGTCAACGGCGTGGGTAAGGGCGGTGAGATGATCGACGTCGACGCGACCTTCAAACACGAGCTCGCGCATGTGGCGATGGACGTCGCAAGTGCCGGCCGCGGCGTACCACGTTGGTTCAATGAGGGTTACGCATTGATGCATGCGGCCGAATGGACCGCCGAGCGCTCGAATAAGCTATCGCAGGCAGCCGCGGGTGGTTCGATCACACCATTTTCAAATCTCACCGATTACTTCCCGGCGCATCATAATTCAGCTTCGCTCGCCTACGCGCAGTCCTTTCATTTTGTGCGCTATCTATCGCAGCGCTTCGGTGATGATGTCTATGCTGGGATTCTGGAGCGCATCCGCAGTGGAAAGTCTTTTGATGACGCGTTCAAAGCCGAGTCTGGCGAGAGTCTGAAGCTCGCCGAAGCGCGGTGGAAGCAACAGCTCGAGTCATCATCGAGTGCGTGGGCCATCTTCTCGGATGAAATGGTGTTATTTTTTGGCGCGTCCCTGCTTTTCCTTGTAGCGTGGGGCGTGCGGAGACACCGCACTCGCAAAAGGTTGGCGCAGATGGCGCTCGAAGACGCCGATGCAGCCTGGGATTACGACGAATCGAAGTATCCGCTTCCGGGCGAGCGCTGATTCGACGAGCCTCGAGAAAACGTTGCCAAGGATGGCGACGAGAAGGAGCTAGGGATGGCAGACCACCTCACCGACCCGATCGGCAGTGAGCCGATTCGATCTGCAAAATTCGAACGACCCGGAGATCCGGGAGTCACCGACGAATGGGCGACCGACGCGCCCGGTCGACGGGCTACCTTTCGACCCACCGAGACCGTCGCCTTGAGACGAGACGTCGTCGAGGCGTTTCGAGCAGCAAGGCTGGAAGACGCCGAGATCGCCGCCGATGAGCTCGATTGCATCGACGCACTTTTCGACGTTGCCTTGAGTGACGAATCCCTGCGCCAGTTCGACCGCGCGGCCGTGGTATTCGAAAAGATGCGTGCTCGCGAGTCGGAGCTCGAGCCACAACATTTCTTTGCCATGCGACGCGTCGCCCGTGCTCTGGGATGGAGCGACGATGAGTCAGATGCTCTCTCGAGGCTTTCGAGCTCTGAATACGGCGATCTCGCGGATGTCGATCGCGCTCTGCACGCCTGGAGAGCGGGAGAATCCCCGTCGAGGGTGCTCGAAGAGGTCGTTCGCGCAACTGAAGAAGTCGAGTCAGCAGCGTCGCTGGGACTGATGGTCGCGTGGGGAGCCGTCCGAGTGACGGTGGATTGCCTCGTGGAATCCGGGCGCCAACAAGAAGCACTCGAGGCACTTTCGCAGCTCGCGCATCATCCAGCGCTCACGGCTGACGAACATCGAGCACTGCTCGAGCAAAAGGCCTACTGGGAGCTTGCGTTTGGACGCCCCGAGGCTGCTCGTGAGACGCTCACGATGGTGGGGGATTCGAGAGAGGAGGGCGCATCAGACCTGCTGGTCTTCCTCGCTGCTCAAGACAAGGACCTCGAGGGTGTGGTCGATGTCCTTGCCCTTCGAGAGACAGGTGATTGTGACGATCCCGGAACACTTGTCGCTGTCGGCGATGCCCGACGACTGCGCGGGCGAAATCCGCTCGACGCTTATCGTTCGGCGGAGGCCGTGGCGCCCGACGATGCGTTTGTGCTGCGTCGTCTCGCCTACGAACTCGAAGCCCGCAATGAGACAGGCGAGCTGATCGATGTTCTGAATCGGAGGCTCGAGGTCGAAAGCCTCACGCCGGCCGAGCGCGTGGCCGTGCTCGGACGTCTCGGGCGACTCTACGAAGGCGAGCCCGGCTTTGAAGACGCAGCTGCCGAAGTCTATCGCGAAGCACTCGACCTCAAACCAGATGATGCGCCCACGTTGCGCGCGCTCGGTCGTCTCTACGCGCGGAAGGGACACTGGTCGGGCCTCGTCGAGCTCTTCGAGCGTGAAATCGAAGTCATGGGAGAAGCACCTTCAGTCTGGCGCCGCCACTTTCAAGCCGCCGAGCTGCTCGACGAACGTCTGCACGAACCCAAGCGCGCTCTTCGACATTATCGGAAAGTGCTCTCGCAAAAGCCGGTATATTTGCCTGCGCTCAAGGGAGCAGCTCGGATTCTCGAGACGAATCGCCGCTGGGCCGAACTCGCCGATCTCTTCCTGGAGTCGGTGCCTCTGGCGACATCTGCACGCCAGAAGCTCTATCTGCTGACCAAGGTTGCCGAGGTT
>CAYFTY010000685.1:0-3174 GCA_964346045.1 uncultured Bradymonadales bacterium
TGACCTGAATTTCTACGCCATGCTCGAGGGCCAGTGGCGGATTCCGGGCGGCCATGCCGTCCTCGAAGGCTGGCATGCGCGCCTCGAGGCCACGCCCCCGGCCGACGGTACCGCACGTTGGGCCAAGCATATCTATTTTGGAGTCGTCGAACGCACTCATAACGGCGTGTTCATTCACGAAAGTCGCACTCGCTATCCGGCCGGATCCTTCGACATCTCCTGCGTCGTCGAGTGGAATAAGAACCCGGATACGGTCGGTCGATGGGTCTTCGAAGATCCCGACGGCAGAGTGGTCGTCGACATCAACGATCACGGTCTGCCCGAGAATACCGGTGTTTCATGGGAGACGCTGCGCGCAGATGAACAGCGCCCCGGGGTCTACACCTGTCGCGTCGAGGTCCCGAACGTGCAGCCGCTGATTCGCACAGTCGAACTCTATTGAACGATGCGGGCGCAAGCATTCACGCTGCGCGAGAAATCGATCTCGGATGGGTTTTCGTAGAGCTCGACCTGGAAGGTATTGACCATCACGCATGCTTGACTCGGTCCACAATCCGCATCGGAGTAGCATGAGGCGCTGGTTTCGATGCAATAGACCCGGTCGTTGAATCGATCCTCGCGATAAGCGTATTCGTCGACTTCGCATGGGAGACTTTGACAGCTCTCGTCGAAGAGGTCGCACACTTCGTTTGCACGACAGGCACCTGCGACGCATATGGTGTTGGATTCTTTGCATTCGTCTCGTCCGCAAACCTCATCGAGGTCACAGTTACAGCTCTCGTTGATGCTGCAAATCGAGGAGCTGCCGAATCTGAACTCGATACATGACTGTCCATCTTCCGGGCAGTCGATCTGGCTGCGGCAGGTCTGCACACATACGGAGTCGACACAGCTTCCGCTCTCACATTCGATGTCCGTGCGACACGGCGTGTTGACGGCTTTTGTGCCCGAACGTCGGCAGACTCCAAGCACGTCGAAACCGTTCGGATAGGTGCAGCGGCTGCCTTCGGGGCAGGTGGCGTCTGAGAAACAACGTTTTTCTTCGATGCAATAACCCAACGAACTCAGGCAAATTGACTGATCGGGACAGTCCTCGGTCGTGCGGCAGCTCGTGCCGCAGCTCGCCGCTTCGTCGCATTCGCAAGATTCGCCTGCGTTGCAGAAATAATCTTCGGGACACTCGGGTCGATTGACCATTGGATCACAGGCCAGCTCGAGTTGACAGCCGTCGTTGGTACAGGTCGCCGCGGGGTCCTGACACTCGCAGAATTCACCCATGTCGGGTGACATATCGACGCCCGCGTCCTGCACCAGATCCGGTTGTGTTTCGGCGTCCTTCTCGGCCATGTCAGGCGGCAAGTTATTCGGGGTATCGCCCACGTCGGAGGCCATGTCTGGCAAAGTTATCGACATGTCTTCACCGGGCTGCACCTCGGTCCCGTCCACCGTTTCAAAGAGATTGCATCCCGACATCAGGAGCAGGGCTACACTGAAAAAAGCGAAGAACGGTAGAGGTCTTTTCATCGAGGCCAGTTTAAATCGAAGTTCTCGTTCGGACCAGTTCTTCATTCGACAAGACCTCGTCAGCCGAAATTCGGCGTTCATCGGCTGGATGCGCCTTGCCCCGAAAGCTTGCTGCGCGAGCCGCCACGAGGATGATCTAGTGTACGTCGTCAGTCCGAGCGTATTTCATCAATTCTTCGAGCTCGACGATCTCGAGCGCTGACTCGTGCGTGGCCTCGAGCACGACGTCGGGGGCGCAGCCTGCCTCGAGGGCTTCCTTCCATCGACCGGCGCAGAGACACCATTGGTCACCCGCCGAGAGACCTGGAAAATCATAATCGGGACGCGGCGTGATGAGGTCGTTTCCCTGCTCTTTCGAATACGCCAGAAACTCGTCGGTCATGACTGCACAGATGACGTGGCGTCCGCGGTCGCGCGCGTCCGTGTTGCAGCATCCATCGCGGAAGAACCCCGTCTTGGGGTCGTGACTACAGGGGGCGAGTGGTTGTTCGAGTACGTTTTTGGCCATGGCGGCAGGATAGTCGCTGCCTCGTGGATGGCAAGAGTCATCGTGTCGGTTTGATGCACGTACAGAGCTGTTCGCCGTCGTCATCGTCGATCGTATCGAAGTCGTACTCCGATGCTCCTGCTCCCAGGCAGCATTCCTTACATTCGGGTTCGGACTCTAACCACACGAAGTGGACCTCGAGTTCGGTGCGATGCCTGGGGGAGCCACCAGAGTGGTAACTCCAGTTGCCATGTGTGATCCATTTGCCACCCAAAAGCGGATCTCCGAACGGTATCATGCGGGGATGCGGTGTCTCAGAGTTGGCACGGCATTCGCACTATTAGTTCTCCATCAAAGAAAACGCGGGCTAGCCACCCCGAAGATACCCAGGAGACGCACCATGAACTTCCAGAGAATTGCCATCGCAGCTCTCGCCATGTTTGCCCTCGCGGCATGCGGCGAAGACGCTCCGACGAACGACTCGCCAGATGGAAAGAACGAAGTCGCTTTTGTTGGCGGCAAAGCCGATAGCCTATTCGGCGAATGCGAGGTCGAGAAAGCCCTCGACATGCTGAATAGCGATGAAACGACGGCCGACACCCTCAAGGACGGCGGCCTGCACGGTCGCGCAGCCAATAATATCATCGAGGCACGAAACGGTGTCGATGGAGTCGCCGGGACCGAAGACGACGTCGAATTTCGCGACATGATCGAAGTCGACGACGTCTACTACGTCGGACCGGTCGCCATGGAGCAACTCGCCACGATGGTGGCTCACCTCTGCGTCGTCCAGGCATCGAACGCCGAAGTCATCTTCTCGCCGCAGCCCTACGAGCGTAGCCACCTCGCCCGCGTCGCCGAACTCATCGATCAGGCCAACATGAGCCTCGATATCGCGATGTACAGCTTCCGCGACGCCAATATCACCGAAGCGCTCGGCCGCGCCGTCGACCGCGGCGTCAGCGTGCGCATGATTTTCGAAAAGGCCAATTCCGAAAAGAACGACCCCGAGGGTTCGTCGTCGGCTCGACTCGAAGCCCTGGGCATCGACGTCCGCTACGTCAACAAAATCATGCATCATAAATACGTGCTCATCGACGGCCCACGGAGCCTCGCTCAGCAGGACAACGCCACCGACGCTGGCATCCTCGCAACGGGAAGCG
>CAYFTY010000686.1:0-3174 GCA_964346045.1 uncultured Bradymonadales bacterium
CTGTTCAGCCCACAACGTCACGCGACCGTTCCATTTGTGTTCAGGCAATCTTCTATACAGATGTCGAAAACGGGCCGATTCTGAGTATTGACCTTGGAGGATCCGCTCTCTATCCTCGCATATCATGTATCACAGGAGTGGATCCGGCCAAGACCGCAACGCACCGATAATGCCTGGTTGGGGCGCCCGCGGCCCGTTTCTGAAGCACGGCCGTCCGACCTGAAATTCGGGCTTCCGGCAAGCGGCGAAGCCACTTCTGCCCATTCTCGATTGGCCAACCTTCACGAATTGACAGGAGAACCTGAATGAATCTCGAGTTTCCCAGAACGGGGACCCTTCGGCTCGCCGCGCCAGGAGGCGCCAGATTCGCTCGCTGCCCGGCTTCTCGGTCTCAGCTTGGGCGCGTGGCCTTGGTTGTCCTCATGGCCTTTGCATTCTCTACGTCTTGCTCCGATGAGACGTCTCCCGTCGATGGTGGTTCGGACGCGGGCGTGACCGAGAACGATTCTGGGACGACCACTGGTTCGGATTTTACCGGTGCCGAATGTGCCCCACTTACAGTCGAGACGGATTCGATGGGCGACGGCGACTGCGTTCTTACGCAGAGTGATGACGACCTCGGCATTACGACCTCAGCCGTGCGCGCCGATTGCACGGACGAGAATATTCGTGCGCTGCTCGGCAAGCGGCATATCGTCATGGTCCCCGACGACGTCACTCGCCCAGAACTCTGGCTTCATTTTGGAGGAACCGGGGGGCAGCCGACCAACACGACCAACCTCGGTATCGCGGCGGCGACCGCGGGGTATCGATACATCAGTATCGCGTACCCCAATGAGCCGTCGATTTCAGACCGATGTACCTGTGCGGAAGGCCCGCGGCCGATCGAGTGCGAGGGAGTCGTGCGGGCCGAGGTCTTGTACGGAGCCGACGTGACCCCATGGTTCGACATGGTACCGCAAGAGGCCATCGTTTCGCGCCTTGTGGCGTTGCTGGAGTACATGGCCGCAGAACAACCCAATGCGGGGTGGGACGCCTACCTGGCCGATGGAGAGCCCGTGTGGGGCTCGATCGCCGTGTCTGGCTTTTCGCAGGGCGGCGGCATGGCCGGCATGATCGCGCGCGACCATCTCGTCGCCCGTGCCCTCTATCTCTCGAAAGGCGGGGGAAGCGCGAGCAACGTGATGCTCGATCCACCGGCCGCACAGCCCTGCATGAGTCACGAAGAGTGCACGAAAGGGCGTTGCTGCCCCGCCACCGACCCCGCCTGTGACGATACGCCCGAAACCGGCGGGTTCTGCACCTTTCAGCAGCCAGTACCCTGGATCTACGAAGGCGCCGATACCGATGGCGACGGACGAGGCGACGGCACTGCCGACACACGCACCACACCGCCCGATCGCCAGTTTGCACTGGTTCACCGCGAAGAAGGTGCCTGGGAGTATAGCCCCGAGGTCTTCGACGCCTGGGGCATGGGTAGCCGTGACGACTTCTTTGATGCCGACACGGGAGAGATGCCGCCGGCCGGTACACGGCTCTTCAGTACGGCGCTACCACCTCGCAACGATTGCTCCGAACATCAATCGATGGGACCCAATGGGTGCCAGCCCATCGACCCCAACACTGGCCGGCCCGCCATGGCTCGGGTCTGGCTCTGGGCGATGACCTCGACCGTCGATGAGTGAGACGACCAAAATGACCACCCGGGTATGATTTGCTCGCGGGCTTGACTAAGTCGCCTTCGCCTTCCGCGCCGCGATGAACGAGCGGATGTACACCACCATCGTGAATACGAGCGTGAGGATCATGATGCTCACGCGTGCGACCGCCGCCATGTCACCTCGACCGAATGCACCAAAGAGCGGCACCAGCAGCGCAAGGGCCGTCAATACGACGAGCACGGCCGTGATGTGGGCCACGATTTTGTTCTCTTTTTTGACCCCGATCGAACATAAGCCAAATAGCACACCGAAGCCTGCTGGAATCAGCGCGGTCGTCGATGGCGTGTCCGAGCCGAAATAACCCCACGCAGACATGGCGAAGAGAACGATGGTGAGAATGACGGTCGCTACAAAAGGATTCATGTGGTCCTCCAGAATTTAGGCACCCAACATCCGATGAAACTCACGCACTGTGGGATTCACGACTTCTTCCGGATCTTTGATGAAGATCGGCGAGGAAGATGGCCCCGGCATTCGCAGAGGCTTTCGATCACGGTGGCCTGCAGCGAAATCGGCAGTGGCTGGGTCTGAGTCCTCGCCACATGCAGCAGCGAGCAAAGCAGAGAGAGACAATGCAATCGGAAACCGAGTTTTCGTCAGGGTTGTCGGACAGTTAGTCGGGCACACATGGCGCTACCCCGGCGATCATGCAGCGTCAAGATGTACTTGAATCTCAGGCGGCTCTCGGGGCATCCCCTGAATACCCAATTCGATGGCACGCTTTCTAACATTTGCGAGGGATGAATGAGCACCGATAGCTACGAGCCACCCAGGGTCTGGACATGGGATAAAGACGAAGGCGGTGAATTCGCCAATATCAATCGTCCGGTCGCAGGTCCAACGCACGAGCGGGAACTTTCGGTTGGAGACCATCCTTTTCAACTCTATTCACTCGCCACGCCGAACGGAGTCAAAGTCACCATCATGTTCGAGGAGTTGCTCGAGGCAGGATACGACGCGGAGTACGACGCATGGCTCATCAATATTGGTGAGGGCGACCAATTTGGCAGTGGTTTCGTCGAGGTGAATCCAAACTCGAAGATCCCCGCGCTGATGGACCATCGTAAGGATCCCCCGCAGCGGGTGTTCGAGTCGGGGTCGATTCTGCTCTACCTGGCCGAATCGTTTGGCGCTTTTTTGCCGGACGAACACGCTGCACGCACCGAAGCCCTGAACTGGGTATTCTGGCAGATGGGCAGCGCACCCTACCTCGGTGGCGGATTCGGGCATTTCTACAGCTATGCGCCCGAACCGATGAAGTATCCGATCGACCGCTATGCGATGGAGTCGAAACGGCAGCTCGATGTGCTCGACCGACACCTTGCCGACCACGAATATATGGCGGGCGAGGAGTATACGATTGCCGACATGATCATCTGGCCCTGGTACGGCGCGCTGGCGCTCGGACGGCTCTATGAAGCAGCCGAGTTTCTGGCGGTCGACGAGTACGAAC
>CAYFTY010000687.1:0-3169 GCA_964346045.1 uncultured Bradymonadales bacterium
GAGAGCTCGATATGCCGCTGGCCGCGGTGCAGATGGGGCTGATCTACGTCAATCCCGAAGGTCCGAACGCCAATCCGGATCCCGAGTTGGCTGCCAAGGACATTCGCGACACCTTTGGTCGCATGGCGATGAACGACTACGAGACCGTCGCGCTCGTCGCAGGTGGTCACACTTTTGGTAAGTGCCACGGCGCCGCGCCCGAAGAGCATCTCGGTCGTGAGCCGGAGGCGGCTCCCATCGAAGCGCAAGGTCTCGGTTGGGAGAATGACTACGGTACCGGCAAGGGTACTGACACCATCACCAGCGGAATCGAAGGCGCGTGGACTCCCAACCCCACCGAGTGGAACATGGAGTACTTCGACCTTCTCTTCAAATACGACGAATGGGAGCTCGTGAAGAGCCCGGCAGGTGCCTGGCAATGGCATCCCGAGAATTGCGAAGATGAGGACATGGTCCCCGACGCGCAGGATCCGAACAAGAAGCATCGTCCGATGATGCTGACGACCGACCTCGCGCTGGTTCGTGATCCCGAATATCGCAAGGTTTCGAAGCACTTCCACGAGAACCCCGACGAATTTGCCGATGCCTTCGCCAAGGCATGGTTCAAGCTTCTTCACCGCGACATGGGACCGCCCAGCCGATACCTCGGGCCGGAAGTCCCCGAAGAAGAACTGATCTGGCAGGATCCGCTGCCCGAGCGTGACTACGACCTTGTCGACGACCAAGATCTGGCAGGCCTCAAGACCGCCATTCTCGACTCGGACCTCACGGTGTCCGAGCTGGTCACGACGGCGTGGGCCTCGGCGTCGACTTTCCGCAATAGCGACAAGCGCGGTGGTGCCAATGGGGCGCGCATTCGCCTTGCTCCGCAGAAGGACTGGCGCGCCAACAATCCCGAGCATCTCGCGAAGGTTCTGGAAACCCTCGAAGGAATCCAGGAAGACTTCAACGGCAACGCAGGAAGCAAGCAGATTTCGCTTGCTGACCTCATCGTGCTCGGTGGTTCGGTGGCGATCGAAAAAGCTGCGCGAGATGCTGGCTTCGAAATCACCGTGCCGTTTAACCCGGGTCGCGTCGACGCAACCGACGCGCACACCGATGCCGACACCTTCGACGTGCTCGAGCCCGTCGCCGACGGATTCCGAAACTGGGACAATGGCGACCTGAGCCGACCGGCCGAGGAGCTACTCGTCGACAAGGCACAGCTCATGACTCTGTCCGCACCCGAAATGACGGTGCTCGTCGGTGGCATGCGCGCTCTCGGTGCCAATGCCGACGGCTCAGACGTGGGCGTCCTCACCGATCGCCCTGGCCAGCTCACCAACGATTTCTTCCGCAATCTCCTGACGATGGATACCGAGTGGAAGAAAGCTGACGGCTCGGAGAACCTCTTCGAGGGGTACGACCGAGAGAGCGGTGAACTGAAGTGGAAGGGAACCCGCGTTGACCTGGTCTTCGGCTCAAACTCGCAGCTTCGCGGGATCGCCGAAGTGTACGCGAGCGATGACTACGAAGAAGACTTCGTGAACGACTTCGTTGCTGCCTGGACGAAGGTCATGGAGCTGGACCGCTTCGACCTGCAGTAATCATGTGCCGGTAGAAAAACCAGCGGCCGCTCCTCTCGGAGCGGCCTTTTTTGTGGGCAGCACGATCAAAGTTCGCACTCCTGCACCAGACGCTCACACGTCGTCGGGGTGAAACGCCTGTCGACCAGTGGACCGTCTTCGATACAGATGACGAGCAATTCCTCATCGGTGTATGGCTCCGTACTGCCGACAAACATTTCGAATATGGAAACGGCCTCTTCGCAGGTCATCTCTCCATAACGCTCGTCGATACAATCCTGGTACTCGGTGACGCAACCCAGAATCACTTCGCCCTCGGGAGAGGTGCAATCGCCGTTTCGCGCTTTTGCATCCGGGTAGTTCTGCCGGATGATCTCCTCGCATGATTCGACGAAATTGTTCACGCCGTTGTTCTGCCGCTGGTGATTGTCCAGCCCGTTGTTGTCGGGGTCGGCATCGGGCATGGCGTCCGTCATTTCGACCTCATCGAAAATCATCGGTTCCTTTCTCAGAGGATACTCTTCCTCAACGTCGATGACCGCGTTGCATCCGCAGATCGTCATCGCCGCGAGCGCTACTAGCAGCAGGCTATACCGGAGCATCATCATCCCTCAAAACAGTTGATGCGAGCAGTCGCGCGCCACACGCACGCAAGCCTCGTCATCGAGCCTTTCGTCTACCGACTCACCCACCTCCAGGCAGAGCTCGAGGAATTCGACTTCGGTGTTGTCGATTCCCTCGATGAAATTCTCAGTCAACTCGACCGTATCTTCGCAGGTGATCTGGTCCCGCTCTGCAAGGCAGCTCTCATGGGTCAGCCAGCACTCTGAATCGATTTCACCATCCACGTGACAGACCGGCGAATCGTCGCTCTCAAACGATTCCGGATAGGCTTCACGTACGATTTCGGTGCAGCTCTGGTCGGTTTCGTCGAGGCCAAGCGGTTCCTCGCTCAACGGATGCTCTTCCTCGATTTCGACGAAGGCATTGCAGCCAGCCATCAGCGCTAAGGCCGCGAGGATCCAAAATATTCGCAGGGTTCGGTTCATGATCGTGTTCGCCACGGGCTCAACCCCATGATAACGGCAAAGCGACAAAATATCTTGTCGGGTCCTACCATGAAAAATCCGCCACGCAGCGCGCGGCGGCTCGAGCCTCGGATGCGGGTATCAGAATCCGTAGCCCGTCACGAGGTGGCGGCAGATTTGCTCATCGGCAATCTGCAGGCATCTCATATAGAGATCGTCAGCCGATGTTTGGTCTTCGGGGGCATGTACGCCAGCGGCGCTGACTCACCATTCCAATCGGCGTCAACGTCAGAGCCACATTAGAAAAACCCATGCATATCGATGATTTAAATACGACGCAGGACCCATGAATTTTCTTTCAGACGTCGTTTAAGCCGGCATGCAAACTCGGCGAGGCGCGATTCAGAAACGAATGGCCGTCATCCCACCTGACGACTGAATCGACTCGTCATCGCCACTGAAGAACCAGAGAATCACGCCTCCCACCAGAAGCGAGGCTCCCGACGCGAGGAGTATCTGCTCGGTCAACTGAAGATTCTCGGCCGCGTCGACGCGGCCGAGAATCTTCAGTTGACC
>CAYFTY010000688.1:0-3167 GCA_964346045.1 uncultured Bradymonadales bacterium
GTGTGGGGCCTCAGCGAAGACCTCGATGCCGAGCCTCTCCTGGTCTCCCAGATGCTCGATTGGGGGTTACGCATCCTGGCATGCGAGGCGTGCGAGCCGGCGCTGCAAAGCCGGGTGATGCGGGCGGTCGCCAGCCGCAATCCTGCCGAGCTCACCGTGTGGTGGTGGTTCGACGACGATAAACTCACGGTGGCCACGCTGCACGAGGGATCGACGCGCAAGTTGATCGTCGGACGCGACGGCGATGCTGCCGGCATGACCCAGCTCGAGATGCTCGGACTCGATGCGCTCACGCAGAAAACGCCCGATGCCCGCGGGGTGCGGCAACATTTTGCCGAGGTGCTCGACCGCCGCCGCCTGACACGCGCGTTCTTTTGCGACTTCAAATCGGCACTCGAGCTGCTCGTCGAAAAGATGCGAGGTGGGCCTGACGATGCGCGCAAGCGACATGGCATCGCGCTGATCACCCTCTTGCGCCTCGTCTTCCTCTACTTCCTCGAACAACGTGGAGCGCTCGATGGTGACCGACGTTATCTACTGCGCAAATTTCGAAGGCCTCTTGATGGCTCGTTTTACCGGGCGGTTCTGAGGCCACTCTTTTTCGAGGCATTGAATACTCCGCGGTCGAGACGAACACCCCGCGCAAGAGCGCTCGGCTCGGTGCCCTTCTTGAATGGCGGTCTCTTCGACATCACGCCTGACGAAGCCGAATGCCCCGAGCTCGACTGGGACAATCTCGTATGGAACGAGGTGATCATCGAACTTTTCGAACACTATCAATTTCTGGCGGTTGAATCTGACGGAGACGAGATTCGGGCCATCGACCCCGAAATGCTGGGCAAGGTTTTCGAAGGTCTCATGTATGCGGACCAGCGACAAAAAAGCGGCTCGTTTTACACACCTCGAGACGTCGTCGATCGCATGGTACGAGAGGCCTTCGTCGCTCATATCGACACGGTCGAAAGCCAGAAGGTCGATGCCATCTGCCGCGGGGAAGACGTCGATCTCGATCTCGACGAACGACAGGCGATGCGGCGTAAACTCGAAGACCTGCGCATCCTCGACCCGGCCGTCGGCACCGGCGCATTCTTGATCGAAGCCCTGCATGTACTGACGCGTCTCTGGGAGGCTGTCGATGGGGGAAGTCTCGATCACGTACGAACACGGCATGTGATCCACGACCATCTTTTTGGCGTCGATCTGTTGAGCACGGCCACCCGGCTCTGCGAGCTGCGATTCTGGATTGCCTTACTCGCTCGAACTCCCGAGAGCGCGGTGGTGAAAATGCCGCCGCTGCCGAATCTCTCGCACCGTATCGCACAGGGCAACTCACTGGTCTCGGTCGCCGAGACGGGAGCGATTCGAGACGACGTGGGAAGCGCATGGCAGCTGACGAATAATGAGCGGGCCCTGGTGCACGATCTCGAAGATCTGCAGGCTCGTTTTTGTGTCTCGCACGGAGCCGAAAAGGTCGAGCTGCGAGACGAGCTGGAAGAGAGCGAACGGGCTCTGGCCGAGGCGCGTCTGCGAAGTCGTATCGAGCGCATCGACGCCCGGATCGCTCCGCTCGAAAAACTGGCTGAGTCGCGGGATATCTTTGGAGAAGAGCGTCAGCTCAGCCGCTCGCAACGAGAGCGCTACGAGGCTCTCCTGCGTGAGCGGGCCGAGCTCGACGAGGCCCTGGAAGCAGTCGCGCGTCATCAGGGATCATCGGTGGGCTTTGGTTACGACACTCGCTTTGCCGAGGCGATCGCTGCCGGAGGCTTCGACCTGATCATCACCAATCCTCCCTGGGTGCGAAGCGAGCGCATCGACCGCGTAACCCTGCAATTTTTGAAAAAACGCTATCGAGGTTTCAAGCATGCGATCTGGCCCGAGGCGGCCCGGCGAGGAGTGCGCGCTCCTTACGGCTCCAAGGTCGACCTCGCCAATCTCTTTGTCGAGCGATCGCTCGAGCTTCTACGACCGGGCGGCCGATTCATCGGGCTGATTCCGGCAAAGCTCTTTGGTTCTCTGCAAGGGACCTCAACGCGCGCCCTGATCGCCGAGCATCGTATCGAGGCTCTCGAGGATTTCTCAGATGCCTCGCGCCAGCTCTTCGATGCGACGACTTATCCTGCAATTCTGAGAGTACAAAAGGGCGTCACAACCCTTGAAAACAAGGCGCGTATCGCCGTCTGGCGCGGCGACGAGCGAGCGATCTTCGAGCGCGCCTCGCATACCTTCGACACGGCTCCATGGAATCTCAGCGAGCCTCACATCCACAGTATTCTCGAGCGCATGAAAGAAACGGCTGGCGGTGAATTTCTCGAGCCTTCGCGTGGGATCTTCACCGGCTGCAACTCACTCTTCATCGACGATGAAAGCGCGTGGATCGAGCGTCTCGGCGACGCAGTGCGCCCGTACCTGCGGCGCATCGCCACCGGACGCGACCCGGGTGCGTCGAGCGCGCGCCGCATCCTCTGGCTCTATGAAGACGGCGTGCCCATGGAGTCGATCCCCGAGGTGATAGAAGCCTATTTCGAGTCGCATCGAAAGCGCCTCGAAAAGCGTTCGGATCACCGATTCGACCGGCCCCTATGGCAGGTGTTTCGGGTCAACGATCGTCATCGAGCCCGCGTGATCTGGCGAGATATCGCGCCCCAGCTCGAAGCGACGGTCCTCGATGGTGAAGCCATCGCCCTGAACACGGTCTATCAACTCGGATGTGACTCGGTCGAGATGGCGCGCAAACTCGCGGCATTTCTCGAGTCTGAGCCAGTTCGTGCCTGGCTCTATGCCAACGCCGAGCCGGCACGCGGAGGCTGGAGGCGCCACTTTGCCTGGACGATGAGGATGGTGCCACTGCCTCCTGATTTTTGGTCGTGGCTCGAAGCACTCGAGCTCGACGGACAGCTCGAACAGGCGGTCGCCCGGGCTTATCGGCTCGATCGTTCGCACGTCCAGGTACTGCGCGGCTGGCGTGCCGGCTCGCGAGCACTCACGAGCACCCGGGAGGCAGCATGAACGACGCACGAGCCTGGCTTTCCCACCTCAAAAAAGACGAGCGCGACGAGCGCGAATCGCCCGGTACCCTCGAGCTCGCTGACTTTCAATCACGAGCGGCATCGCGCATCGAGGCGATCGTGCGCACCTGGGGCGGCGCGCTCCTCGCAGATGCCGTCGGC
>CAYFTY010000689.1:0-3166 GCA_964346045.1 uncultured Bradymonadales bacterium
GGTGCTCGGACCCGCATCTCCAAACGCCGAGATGGCCTTGGAAACTCCGAAGTCGAGCACCTTGATGAACTCGCCGTCTTCGCGCTTGCAGAGAAAGATGTTTTCGGGCTTCAGATCCCGGTGCACCAACCCGAGCCGATGTGCTTCTGCCAGCGAGCGACAGCACTGGACCAGGATCTTCCAGACTCGCTTGAGATCCATCGGATCGCGCATCTGCACGACGGCGCTGAGGTCGGTGCCGACGAGATACTCCATGGCGATGTAGCAGAGACCATCGTCGGTGTGACCGTAGTCGAAAAGCGTGATTGTATTCGGGTGCGAGAGATGGCTTGCGTAGAGAGCTTCGCGGCGGAAACGCTCTACGATCTTGGCATCATGCGAGGCCGTCGGCTTGAGCACCTTGAGGGCGACGAAGCGATTCATGGCCTCTTGATGGGCGCGGTAGACGACAGAAAACCCTCCCGAGCCGATCATTTCGACGATGCGAAATCGACCTGCAACGACGTCGCCTGCTTGTAGAGCCGGAAGATTGGAAGCCATGAGTCTCGAGCGCGCAACCGTGACGTAGGGGTTATATGTCAGTGTACACGAGTTGGCCAGCCGACGAGAACCCCGCAATTTCAAACCGGTTGTTTGTACTGGTGGAATTGAGCGCACGTTTGGGGTACAAACGCGCGTTGTCGACATAAGGAAGGATTCATGAGGATTCGACGCAGAATGACGGCGGCAGTGGTTTCCGCAGCACTCGCCCTATTTGTGGCCTGGGGATGCTCGTTGTTGGTCGATTTCGAAGAATGCACCAGCGACGCAGACTGTGCGAGCCCATCGGGGGCTGCGGGTGTCTGCTCCGATGGGATTTGCAGCACGCCAGCAGGTACGGGTGAGCTTCGAGGAGGCCCCTGTGACGAAATTATCGGTCCCGGGGAAGCCGACGATTTCTACATCGGAGTGCTCCTGCCGCTCTCGGGTGAAGAAGCCGGATTCGGTGTGCCCCTGCTCAATGCCGTACGCATCGCGCAGGGCGACTTCAATGCACTTGGCGGCGTTCGCTCGAGCGAGATTTCTCTGCTGGTTTGTGACACAGCAGGGCTCGATGCACAGGCCATCGAAGGTGCAGAACATCTGGCCGAAGTCGGTGTGCAGGCTGTGATTGGTCCGGATTTCTCGAGGCAGGTGCTCGATGTCGCCAATCAGGTGACTATCAGCAACGAGATGGTCCTCGTGACTCCTTCGGGAACGGCCGCGCCGATTCGAATTCTCGACGATAATGATCTGGTGTGGCGGACGGTGGCCAACGATGCAGTTCAGGGACGAACGCTCGGACTCCTGGTCGATCGCGTCGTGACCGAAGACCTCGGACTCACCTGGGAGCAAGCCGAAGTACTCGTGCTCGAGCGAGCCGAAGATACGTATTCTGCTGGACTCTCCGAGGCCATCGAGTCGGTCGTGCCGCGCGCTGCGGACGCGAGCTCGTTGGCCAATTTCGAAACCTACCCCGAAAACTGGGAAGAATTCTGGATTTCCAACCGCGGAGATTTTGCCGCGCCTGACGTCGTGGTGATTCTCGGTGC
Organism: uncultured Bradymonadales bacterium; assembly: GCA_964346045.1. Lineage (GTDB taxonomy): Bacteria > Myxococcota_A > Bradymonadia > Bradymonadales > Bradymonadaceae > CAYFTY01. The sequence continues at coordinate 1,572 of CAYFTY010000689.1, forward strand.
GAGTGAAGGCTGGGATTTTGCCGAAGAGATCGACGCTTTCTTTGATTCCGAGCCGATCTTCGTCTTTGCAGACGCCGCCAAGAATTCTGAGGAGGCCGCGGTCACGGATTCCGCGCTCGAAGGTCGAATTCTGGGTACCGCGCCGCAGAACGTGGGAGAAACGGACTACATCCCCTACCAGTCGTTCCGTGCCAAATATCAGAGCGACTACGATCAGGATCCCAACCAATTCCAGTTTGTGGCCAATGCCTTCGATGCTCTCTTCGTGATCGCGCTCGGCGCGTCTGCCGAGGGCCTTTCCGGGCCTCAGATCGCGCAGGGGATGAAGCGTCTCTCCGATACCGAAGCCGAAGAGATCTCGGCAGATCAGACGGGCGCGACGCGCGCGATCGAGATCCTGCGCGGTGAGGCTAATGTCGACTACCAGGGCGCAGCCGGACCGATGAATTTCGACGAGACCGGAGAGCCTGATTTCTCGTCGATCGCCCTCTGGTGTTTCGAAGACGGTGGCGTGCCTGAAAAGGGCGTTCTCTTTGCCGGGGTCGGCATGAGCCTCGAGTCGATCTCGTGTGATACGCCGAGTTCCAATGATTCGAATAATAACAATTCGATGTTGGATATGGGGGTCGACGCGGGTACGGATGCCGGCGTCGTGGACATGGGGACCGACGGGTGAGTCATGGGTGACTCATCAAAGACTGCGCTCGTGAAGTCCGACCGGGCCGAGCTCGAGGCATCACTGGGCCGGCTCAGGCGTCTTGCGCGCCTGATGGACGATCAATTCGAATTGCCCATCGTCAAGGTCCGGGTCGGACTCGACCCGCTCATCGGCCTGGTTCCAGGCGGTGGAGACTGGGTGACCTGGGTCGTCAGCGTCTACATCATCTGGGAGGCCGTGCGGATGGGCACGCCGATCCGCGTGCTCATGCGGATGGCGCTCAACGTCACGATCGATCTCGTCGCCGGATATGTCCCTGGAGTCGGAGACCTCGCCGATATCGTGATCCGTGCCAATAAGCGAAACGTGGATCTCCTGGTATCGCATTTTGGAGCCGAGCCGCATCGGGATACACCCGAGAACGTTCGCGTGTCTGACTTGGCCGTCGAGAGATTCAAAGAAAGATCGCTTCTACGTTATCCGGTCGGTATTCTAATCATCCTATTTTTATTCGCATTGTCAGCGGCACCGGTTGTCGCGCTCTGGTGGTACTTCTCACAAGGCTAATCTCATGAGACTTCATGTTGCGTTTGCTTTCCTTTCGTTGTCGCTCGTTTTTCCTTCATTTGCAGATGCGCGCTCGTTCCGCACGGCCCAGGTCCCTAACAACGAGTGGAGCTGCGGACTCTGTCATTTGAGCTCGAGGGGCGGTGGACCACGCACGGGCTTTGGCGAGCAGGTGAATGATACCCTCGCCGAGCAGTCGGCGTCTGCGGATGTGAACTGGGCGGCGCTCGCAGAGCTCGATGGAGATGGCGACGGCTATTCGAACGGCTACGAACTCGGTGATCCGCAGGGGACGTGGATGATTGGCGATCCCAATCCCGAAGGCGCCGTCTACAATCCCGCCGATCGGGACAGCTCCCCCTGTGGCGAT
>CAYFTY010000690.1:0-3166 GCA_964346045.1 uncultured Bradymonadales bacterium
AGCCCGCGACCAACCCCACCCCGAAGAAGGTGGCAAAGCCAAGGAGAGCGTAGTGAACACTTTGAAATTCGAGGCCGTCCTGCGCGAACACTATCGACGGTAGAAAGCACACGGCCGAGACGATGGCGGCGTGGGCACTTCTCTCGATGACGCGGTAAGACATAGGAAACCTGAGCTACTTCAACTATAGCAACCTGCTCAGGTCACAACAACGGGGGGCGGCCAGGATATTCATTCAAGGAGTCTTCGGAATGGCAGCCCCCTCGAAAAGGACCAGAGAATACAGGTCAGAAGGGGAGATCAGGTACGAAGAGGATATCTCCAGGCAGGAGCTTCAAATTTCGGCTCTTGCCCTCGACGATATCTTGCATCGGCACGGTGACCCTGACTTCGACTTCGTTGACAACGCGGCTCAGCTTGGTGCCGTTTTTGTCGGCTCTTTGGGCAAAGCCGCCCGCCAGCGCGATACCCTCGATGATGGTGACGTTCGCTTTATAAGGATAAGAGCCGGGGTTCTTGACCTCGCCAAAGATGAAGATCCGTTTGCTATTATATTCGGTGACGGAGCAGCGCACGCTGGGATTCTGGATATACCCATTTCCCAGGCCTTCGGTGATTTCACGCTCGAGCTCTGCGCAGGTCTTATCTTCGACCTCGATCCGCCCGATATAAGGATAGTTGATGGTCCCATCGCCCGAGACGGTAAACTCGCCCGTAAGCTCGGGTTGGTTGTGCACCTGGAGCTCGAATTTGTCGCCAGCGCCCAGCCCGGCTTCGGGCACAGAATTACCCTGTTGCTCGACCAGAGCCTCGTACGCCGGATCGACGCCCGAGGTGGGGCATCCGCCCAGTAAGAGACCCAAACATAGAATGAGGATGCTGCGCCGCATCGGTACTCCGCGGCGTCAGTAACGAACCGTCGTCCCAAAGGTCACGACGTTCTTCGTGTATTCACGAACCGCATCCGCGCCAGGAAAGCGGTTGTTGACGATACGGTCGTCGGTGACGTTGGTCGAGAGAGCATATGCACCGAATGCACTCCACCATCGGAAGATGTTGAATTGCACGCGTGCGCGCCCTGTAATGAGGGTGTCGTTCAGTTCTGCGGGATAGGTCAGATCGGCCGTGGCGACCGGCGTCGACTCGTAGGTGCGAAGACGGGCGTCGGCTTCGAGCGAGAGTCGCAGGCGATTTCGCGCGATGCCCACGCCCAGTCCGGCGTAAGGACGCATGAAACGAACGAAGTTGGCCAGTGCGGTGTCGGTGAACTGCTGCTCGTATCCTAAGAAAAGCTCGTTATTCGAAGAGAGGTTTCCGAATTGCCATTTCGCCTGGAGGTCGAGAACGAGACCCGAAAAGCTATTGCCGCCTTCGTGAAACGACCAGCCCCAACCGCCAGTGATTCGTGCCGAAATCCGCTGCGTAATTAGACCCGTCAATCCACCGGTGACTCGAAGCGGGGTGAAATTCTGAGTGCCAAAGCCGTTGGCTTCGCCGGCTTCGTCATATTGCGTAATCTCGTAATCCGCGCTGAGCACTGCCGCGGTGCGCGGCAGGAAGCGCCAGTAGTTCTTCAGCGAGAAGTCGTGGATGGTGCGGTTGATTTCGGGTAAATCATCGTGCCATAGCCGCACGAGATTATAGCTCAGATAATGCTGGAAAACCTGGCCTCCCGGGTGCAACCCTAGGGTTACGCCGGCGGAGTTGACATTGCGATTCCAAGGCTCGGCGCTCGGAAGGGTCGGCGGCTCGTTGGAGCGCTCGAATTGTTCCTTGAACGTGATGCTGAAGGCGCCCTGGCGATTGGCCGAAAGCTGCGCGCCAATGTTGGCGGACAGCCCGCTTTGGTCCGATACGAGATTGTTATCTGTGAGGTATTGCTGCCATGTGACCCCTGCATCTGCAGCGAATGCCCAGAAATCGGGATCTTCGGTGTTCAGCGTGAGAGCGGGAGTGAAATTCAGGAGAGGAGATCGCGAAAGATCGGTCGACTCCTCAGTGGACTCGAAGAAGACATTGGAGTCGTAAGCCCCCGAAAGTGTCAGCGATGGTGATACAACGAGCCGGCCGGCTTTCAGACCGTCTCCCGCCTCAGCATAGGCATTCGAGGCAAAGGCGACGCTCGCCAGGGTGAGCGTCAGCAATTTGAGGAAACGCAAATTCATTCACTTTCCAGTCATCGAGGTCGCAGGGCATCGCGCAAACTTCATTCAGGCCCAAATTTCCTCAGTGGAGCTTTCGTATCAGATTACGCGTAAATGTGAAGTCTAAACCAGATTCAGCGGAATACCGTGAGCACCGGAAGGTCTTCAGCGACCGCGATATCTTCATATGCCATATCGTCGATAGCCTCGGTTGGATTCACGTCGGCGATCCCCGGATCGATTTCAGTATCGACCACGGTATCCCCGGCAAAACGCAACACCTCGCCAGCACATACTTTGGCTTCTTCCCCTAGATTGTTGGTTTTCTGACCCGCAATCGAAATGAGCGTGTAGTGATGGTTCTCTTTTTCGTTGTCGTCGTTATCGACCGCTTCCTTCAATTTGGCGTAGCTTTGCTCACCCACCTTTACGAAGCCTTTGATCGCCGCCTGCTTTTCATTGACACAGTTCAGCTTGAGGATGTCTTTCTCTTCGTTGCGCACTTTATCGACGAGCGCGCTGGTCTCGGCGAGGACATCTTTCATCTGGTCGATCTTTTCGACCGAGCGTTCGAGCTTCTCTTCGCCCGAAAGGTTGGCGACTTCTGCCTCGAGCGACTCGACTTCCATTGCTAATGTCGAGGGCTTTTCGTCGTCACTTTGAGCAACGGCGATCCCAAGCGACACAACGCTCAAGAGCGCCGCGCACAACATGATCGCGATTCGTTTGGGTGACATAGCTTCCTCGGATGACCAGTTTCGTCTGCCCCTGCAAGATACAACGTAAATGCGAGGTTAACACGAACAGCTGTTGAATCAAGCTCCTTACTGCGACGTTTCGAAGACAAAGGTCTTATTCACGATGACTTCACCGCCCTTCGGACGCGGGAATCGCATGCGCTTGATGGCATTCGCCACGCAACGCCCCACGCCTCCGCCGACGGAGTCTTGTGTCGCCTTCGAAGAAGTCACGCGACCGGCGTTGCCAATCGTGAAGTTCACGATGACCTTACCCGATGCGCC
>CAYFTY010000691.1:0-3165 GCA_964346045.1 uncultured Bradymonadales bacterium
TATGAGGCCTGAGACGAGGACAGCCCCGATGGTGCCGACCGGGATGCTTCGGCGTGGCGATTTGAGATCCCCCGACATACTTGCGCCGACCATGATGCCGGTTGCGCCCGGAAAGAAGACCGCGAAAATATCCCAGAAGCCCTCATTGCTGAAATTCCAGAGAGTCGCGCCATAAGTCTCGTTGCCCGCTGCCTCACCGACGCCGAAAGCACCGAGCAGGATCGTCGACACCGAGATCATGATGAAGAGCATCACGATGCCCTGCAGCTTGAACGCGAGTTTGGTCGAGACCATCGTGATGAGAAAGACCACGGAGAACATGCACAACGCCACGGCCCATTGCGGGTGCTCGGGAAAAATATAGAGCCATCCCTCGCTGAAACCATAGACGTATAACGCGGCTGAGAGCGCCTGCGCGAGATAGAGAGGGATTCCGATCGCGCCGCCCGTTTCGAGCCCGAGCGATTGTGAAATAATCGCAAAGACGCCCCCGGCACCGAGACGAATATTCGTGGTAATCGACGAGAGCGAGAGTGCCGTCGTCAGCGTGATCATATAGCAAGCGGCGATGATGAGGATCGCACCGAAAAGGCCGGCTTCTCCCACGACCCAACCGAGTCGCAGGTACATCATCACGCCCAGGATCGTCAGAATGGTCGGGCGAAACACTCCCTGAAATGTCCCAAGCCCTTTTTCTTCGCGCTCTCCACGCACCGCCTGAAGAAAATGCATGGTACGCGTGGATGTATTGACATCGAACGTCGAGTCAGGGCCCGATTCGGGCGCGACTGCGTACTCGGTTTCCGCTGCATTGTCGCCATGCGCTGGCTTTTCGGACTCCATCTAGCCTGCCGTGGTGTAGCCGCCGTCGATGATGAATTCCTGCCCGGTCGTGTAAGACGCCTCATCGCTCGCGAGATAGACGGCGATGCCCGTAATTTCTTCGGGCTGCGCCCATCGTCCCAGTGGATCACGGTCGGTGTAGACTTTCGAAAACTCGGGCGTGTTGACGATGACCGAGGCGAATTTCGTCTCGACCAGGCCCGGGCAGATGGTGTTGACGCGGATATTTGCGGCACCGAGCTCCATCGCGAGCGTCCGCGACATCGAGATGACGGCCGCCTTGGTCATCCCGTAGACGCCCTGCATCGCAGCGGCTCGCAGCCCGTAGATCGACGATACGTTGATGATGCTGCCGCCCTCGCCTTCGTCGATGAGCTTGCGAGCGACGCCTCGCGCGGCCATGAAATAGCCTTTGACGTTGACCTCGAACGTCTTGTCCCAGGCGGACTCTTCGACCTCGAGAAAGGGCCCGAAATAGGGATTGGTCGCCGCGTTATTCACGAGCACGTTTGGCACACCGAGATTCTCGTGTGTCCAATCGACGAGCTCTTTGATCTGCTCCTCGTATCCCATATGGCAGGCGCGGGGATGGATACTATCCGGATAATCGGCATTGATCGCATCTGCGACCGACTCGAGGCTCTCGAGCTTTCGTGATGCGATGACCACCTTCGCTCCTTCGGCGGCAAATTGCCGCGCGATGGCCTCTCCGATGCCACGGCTTGCCCCGGTGACGATAGCGACTTTCGAGTCGAGTCTTCCCACGGTTCCTCCAGAATTGAGACCGCTGAACGCTAAGCCTGTCGAGCGCAAATGTCGAGACGTGCTAATCCTCGAAGCGCGCGACTACTTCTTCGAGTGCGGCGAGGATCTCGTCGCGACGTTGAGGCGTCGAGGCTTCGACTCGCAAGACCAGTACCGGCTGGGTATTGCTGGCTCGAACGAGTCCCCAACCATCACCAAAATTGATGCGCGCGCCATCGATGGTATTGACCTCGCAATCCTGCGCCTCGAAGTGAGCCGCTACCCTTCCGGGGATGTCGAATTTCAACGATTCGTCACAATCCCGTCGAATCTCGGGCGTGACGTAGGTCTCGGGAAGATCAGAGAGAAGCTCGCTCAACGAACGATCCGAACGGCTGAGGATCTCGAGCACACGACAGGTCGCATAGATGGCATCGTCGAAGCCAAAAAAGCGATCGTTGAAGAAAATGTGCCCGCTCATCTCGCCGGCGAGTCGCGCGTCGGTTTCTTTGATCTTGTCCTTGATCAGGCTGTGGCCGACCGCCGCCATCACGGCGTCTCCGCCGTGGGCTTCGATGTCGTCGAAGAGGGTCTGCGAGCACTTCACTTCGCCGATGATGGTCGCCCCGGGAAATTCTTCGAGGACATTACGACTCAGCAGAATCATCAGTTTATCACCCCAGATGATATCGCCGTTCTCGTCGACGACACCGATTCGATCGCCGTCACCGTCGTAAGCAAAACCACAGTCGAGTTCATGGTCGCGAACGTGAGTAATCAGATCTTCGAGGTTCGCCCCGACCGTCGGGTCGGGATGATGGTTGGGAAAATCACCGTCGGGCTCTTCAAAGAGAATGTCCGACGAGCCGGGAAGAACCTCATCAGCAAGACGCTGCGCCATGACCCCGACAATGCCATTGCCGCAGTCCATCGCGAATGAAAGCTCTCGCGGTCCGAATTCGAGATCATCCTTCAGCCAGTCGAGATATCTCGCGATCAGATCGTCGTAAGAGCGCAACCTTCCCTCGCCATCGGCGAACTCGCCCGATTCGATGATCTTTCGAAGAGTCTGGATCGCGTCTCCATGAAGAGTCTCGAAGCCAATCATCATCTTGAATCCATTGTAATCGCCGGGATTGTGGCTTCCGGTGATCTGGATGCAGGCATCGACGTCCTCGAGCGAGTATTTCGAGAAGTAGACGAGCGGCGTCGGCACCATGCCGAGGTCGACGACATCGGCGCCTGCAGATTGCAGGCCCGCGCTGAGCGCATCGAAGAGTCGCGGGCTCGAGGTTCGCATATCGCGACCCACCGCAACGGTCGGACTCTGCAGCCGTTGTCCGGCGAGCGTCGCAAAGGCAGCACCTATGCCTCGAACCACCGCATCGTTGAGATCCGTCGAGGCGATTCCTCGGATGTCGTATTTTCGAAAAATATCTGGATTCAGGTTCATTTCAGCCACGCCTCTACAGCAGGTTTGAGGAAAGTGCGAGTGCGCATGCAACGGTCGACATATTCGAGCGCATTCGCGAGATTGCGGTCGGCACCCGAAGGTCGGCGCTCCCGCGGAGCAAAGAA
>CAYFTY010000692.1:0-3164 GCA_964346045.1 uncultured Bradymonadales bacterium
GACCGATTCAGGAGACCGGATTCTTATGTCCCGAAGGGGCTCCCTTTGCGTTCGAATTCGAGCAAGCTGTGGTCTGTGGTGAGAATCCCGAGATCACCGCGGCTCAGCGACGCAGCCTTTCCGACGAAGGAGTCGAATCGTGTGCCGACTCGGACTCGGAGTTCTGTGCTCCCTTGACCCCATCGGAGCAGCGGTCTGCGGACTGCGAAGATATCGAAGAGGTGGTCTCACCGTGCCTGACGACCGACGAAGTGGACGAGGTGCTTGCAGCTTGCAATCAAGCTGCCGTCGCGGCTTCATCTGTCGATTGGACCGAGCTGCGAGGCTGCGACGATTTCTCGAACAACGCCACCTACCCTGAAGTGGGGCTCTGCGGAGACAAGTCACGGTGTGTGGGAAGGAATCTGCGGGTCTGTCACCAATTCAATGATGACTGCTATGACATCCGAGCGGGTCGAATCGGATATTGTGATCGCATTCAGGGCGAGGTGGGTTGCGCCGACGAGACGACTCAGAACGAGTTAGTCACCGCGTGCGAGGAAGCCGCCGGCACCTTTTCGACCGAGCGCTTCGAGGCATTCGAAATTTGTTTCGTGACGAACCGAAACAATGGTCAGTGTGCCGATTTCGTAGATTGCGCGTATCGTACGCTCGACGTCGTAGAGGAAGGCTGTGGTCCGGATCAGATCCAGCTCACAGGGGATCAGGAATCAGACGATCCAGAACAACCCCTTGGCCCGCGTGCCTGCATTTCGAAAGTCAACCCGGACGAGTGTACGGGAACCACCACCGAGGAGATCTGCGAATGCTACGCTGACATCGCCCAGGTAGAGCAACCCTCGATCTACTCGGCGTACTGCGATGACTTCGAAGCCACCTACTACACCTGCTCGACCGATGGGAATGGGGAGATCAACGCGCTCAATTGCGTGCGGACGGAATGAAACTCCCGCTCGCGGTCTGGCCCCGGGCACTTGATGCCCGGGGATTTACCGCTGCGCTCTCATGCGATAACACAGACTCAGACCATGCATGGGAGACCACGATGAGCAACCTTCTCGATCAACTCAAAGACATGACCGTCGTCGTCGCCGACACAGGCGATATCAACTCCATCGAAGCCTACACCCCGCGCGATGCCACCACGAATCCATCGTTGATTCAGAAAGCGGCCAATATGCAGGAGTATTCGGCCCTGGTCGATGCTGCCCTTGCAGCTGCGAAAGATGAGGAGGGGGCAACGGCTCATACGCAGGCAATTGTCGAAAATGCCATCGACCGCCTTTCGGTCGAGTTTGGCCGGCGCATTCTGGACATCATTCCAGGTCGCGTCTCGACCGAAGTCGATGCGCGGCTTTCGTTCGATACCGAAGCTACGATCGCCAAAGCCCGAAAGCTGATCGCGCTCTACGATGATGTCGGCATTGGTCCCGAACGTGTGCTCATCAAAGTGGCTTCGACCTGGGAGGGTATTCGTGCGGCCGAGAAACTCGAACAAGAGGGCATCCACTGTAATCTCACCCTCCTTTTCGGACTACATCAGGCTGTTGCGTGTGCCGAAGCTGGCGTGACGCTGATTTCGCCTTTCGTCGGACGCATCCTCGACTGGTATAAAGCCGAGACCGGGCGCGAATCGTATCCGGCCCCCGAGGACCCCGGGGTGCTCTCGGTGACTGAAATCTACAACTACTACAAGCATTTCGATTACCCGACCGAAGTCATGGGCGCGAGCTTCCGCAATCTCGGTGAGATCACCGAGTTGGCGGGCTGCGATTTGCTCACCATCGCGCCGAAATTCCTCGAGGAGCTGCAGTCGACGGAGCGCAGCCTCGAGCGCAAGCTCAGCCCAGGGGCGGCAAAAGAAATGTCGATCGAGAAGCTCTCGATGGATAAGGATACTTTCGTCTCAATGCACGCAGAGGACCGCATGGCGACCGAGAAGCTCGCCAACGGCATCAAGCGTTTTGCCGCCGACCAAGAGGCGCTCGAAGGTATGCTCGCCGAGCGCGTCTAATGCATTCAATCCACCACCCGGCAGGGTGGTGGAAAAAATGGCTTATGTCGAAGTTTCGTCACCGTCTTCGAGCAAGGGAGCGTCAGGGTCGACTCCTGCTGCATCGTGATTCGAGATTCAACAAACGACTCATCGGAGAGCGGACGGTAGCTCGCCAAATTTCTCGATGAATACGTCGAGGCTGCACAGACGCGGGTCTTTGACCGTGTAGGTACCCTGACCCTTCGCCGCGACAGCGCCGAGCTCGACAGCAGCCGTGACGACAAGGTCGATCATATAGCCTTTGATTTCGTCGGACGTGACCTTTTTGAGGTCGTCGCGACTGAAGCGGTTCTCGCGACGATACTCCTCGACCAGTGTCTCGAGTACCACCTTGATATCGCCGGCTTCTGCCGAGAGTCGGTAGTACCCGTCGGGCCGCGATTGGCTTTCACCGACACGATAGAAGCGGTCCTCGATGAATCCGTAGGTGGGTAACTCGAGTCCGTCGAGACTCGATGCCTCGGCGACCGGATTGGAAGAGAGCGAGGCGATTGGATCGTCACTTTCGAGGCCAGGCCGCACGCTGGCTGAAATCAGACTGGCGACATGCATATAGCGCTGTGCGGTCATGAAGTCTTTGGCATCGACATGCCCCTTGATGCATTCCTGTAGCGACGTTTCGAGTTCTTCGAGCGCATTCATGACACGCTTATGTCCGAGAGCCATAAGAAAATTCCTTGTATATGCTGCGGCAACATTATCGATTATTGCATATTGTAATAATGCATTACAATGATTTTGCTCGGAACCGCACAAACAGAAAGCCGGCACCTGGACGGTACCGGCTCTGAGTTCTTCTCATGTATTCGTTTAGAGCCCGAGATTGCCCTGCAATGCGAGTCTGAAATTGGTCAAGCTCTGTTCAGACATGGCTCATCGGCTTGAGTATTCAGATACTGTCGATGATCTCGTTGAGCGTCGAACTCGGCCGCATCTCTTCTTCGCAGCGCTCGGGGTCGGGCAGATAATAGCCGCCGAGATCGACAGGCTCTCCCTGTGCTTCGAGCAATTCGCGTACAATTGCTTCTTCGTTGGAACTCAATTTGTCAGCAACCTCTTCAAAGGTCGACTTGAGATCGGCGTCTGCATCCTGCCCGGCGAGCTCCTG
>CAYFTY010000693.1:0-3164 GCA_964346045.1 uncultured Bradymonadales bacterium
ATTGGGCAGTGCTCACCAGCGCGCACGCGTATGCGTTGCGTTTCCTCATCTGAGAGTAAAGTAAAGATGTCTTCTCTTTTTCGACGCAAATCCATCATCGTCGGCCTCTGGCTCTTCGTATTTTCTGGCCTGGGCACCGGCTGCGGCAGCGACACAGACAACTCGACCCCGACCACGCCGATAGTCGATATGGAAATGACCGGCCCGGGAGACCTGGGTGCTGACGCGGGTATCGATGGGGGCGATTCGGGCACTGAAACTGACGGTGGGGACATGGTCGAGACCGGCACGGTGTCGGGTCGTGTCGTAGGCCTCGCAACCGCGGCGCCGTTGGCCGGTGTCACGGTTCACCTCGGCGAAGAGAGCGTGACGACGGGCGCCGACGGAACCTTCGAGTTCGTAGATGTCGCGGAAGGCAGGTACGTGGTCGAGACCAGTCACCCGGATTTCACAACCGGGCTTCGTCCGATCACCGTAGAAGCCGATGGCAGCGCCTCGGTGAGGGTCGTGATAGCGCCGGTCGATTCGAGAACGACGTTTTCGTCTGAAGAGGGAGCATCCGTCGAGACCAGCTCGGGAGCGAGTGTCAAATTCGCGCCTCGAAGTTTCATCGGGTCCGACGGTGAGGCCGTCACGGGAGACATCGACTTGAATATTTCTGCGGTCGACCCCCGTTCGGACGGTGGACTACAGGCTGTCGGCGGCTCGCCGGTTGGTATCACGACCGACGGCGAAGATGTCCTGATTCAACCGGTATCGCCCATGGAGATTACGATTACGCAGGGTGACCGAAAGCTCAACATCGCAAGTGGTCGCACGGTCGAAGTCCACTTCCCCGCGCCGGCTGGCTCGACGGCTGCGACCATCGACCTCTGGACACTGGATCCCGGCACCGGGACATGGGTCCAGGAAGGTCTGGCGACTCGAACCACCAACGCCCGCGGAGAGGCGGTCTACGCGGCATCGCTGACGCACCTCTCGTGGTGGAGCCCGGCAGATTCGACCAGCAAAGTCACCTGCGTGCGTGGCTGTGTAACCGAGAATGGAATGCCGCTCGCAGGCGCCACGGTCGAGGTCGACGGTGTCGACTACGACTTCCAGACGACCGCTACGACCGGAACGGACGGTTGCTGGGCGGCTGACGTCAAACAGGGCGGCGAGATTTCGGCACGAGCATACGCGCCCGGGCTGGTCTCTTCGCAAATCACCGCGGTCGCTCCCACCAGCGCGAACACGGTCGACAACGATCCGACCACCTGCGAATCGGTGGGAGAACTCGTTCTCGAGAGCGACTCGGATGACGATGGTATCGCCGACGCGGAGGACAATTGTCCAATGACCGCCAACGCTCGACAGCTCGACTCCGATGGCGACGGTACGGGCGATCTCTGCGAGTCGGGAGCGGTCGATACCGACGGCGATGGTTTCACCGATTCGAACGACAACTGTCCCAACGAACCCAATCAGCAGATCGATGACGACGGCGACGGGTTCGGCGACCGATGCGACAACTGCCCGAGCGTTTCGAATCCTGCGCAGGAAGACACCGATCAAGATGGCGTCGGGGATACGTGCGACAATTGTCCGAGCGGCGCCAACGCGGGTCAGGTCGACACCGACGGTGACGGAATCGGCGACCTCTGCGACGGCAGCAACGACGACGCAGACGGAGACGGAGTGCTCGATGTCGACGACAATTGCCCCGACCTTTCGAACCAATCGCAGGCCGATACCGACCTCGATGGCGTCGGCGATGCGTGCGACAACTGTGACATGGTCGCGAATTCCTCCCAGGAAGACAGCGATGCCGATCTGGTGGGCGACGCCTGCGACAATTGTCCTCAGGTAGCCAACGGGCAACAGGCCGATTCGGATGGCGATGGCGTCGGCGACGCCTGCCCGGACGCGACCACGATGTGTTCCATGGACAGTGAGTGTCCCGACGGCAATGTGTGCGTCAACGGCTCGTGCCAGACGAGTTCGGGATGCTCGGTCGATGCGGATTGCGCCTCGGGCGAAGTGTGCGTCAGCGGCTCGTGCCAGGCCGGCTCGACTGGATGCCAGAGCGATGCGGATTGCTCGGGCGGCGAGGTGTGTGTCAGCGGCGCCTGTCAGAGCATCGACGCGGACGGTGATGGCATCGAAGACGGCTTCGACAATTGCCCGACGAACTCGAATCCCTCGCAGGTCGATGCCGATGGAGACAGCGTGGGTGACGACTGCGACAACTGCATCAATGTCGCCAACGTCAGTCAGTCGGACGTGGATGCCGACCAAATGGGCGATGCCTGTGACCCGGCAGACCCGAATGGCAACGAGGTCTGCGACGGCCTCGACAATGACGCCGACGGGTCGGTCGACGAGGGATGCCCGACCAGCTCGGGATGCACGGTCGATGCGGACTGCGCTTCGGGCCAGGTGTGCATCAGCGGTTCGTGCCAGGTGAGCTCGGGATGCTCAGTCGACGCGGATTGCGCGGGCGGCGAAGTATGCGTCAACGGTTCGTGCCAGATGAGCTCGGGATGCACGGTGGATGCGGATTGCGCCTCGGGCGAGGTGTGCGTCAGCGGTTCATGCCAGGCCGGCTCGACTGGATGCCAGAGCGATGCGGATTGCTCGGGCGGCGAGGTGTGTGTCAGCGGCGCCTGTCAGAGCATCGACGCGGACGGTGATGGCATCGAAGACGGCTTCGACAATTGCCCGACGAACTCGAATCCCTCGCAGGTCGATGCCGATGGAGACAGCGTGGGTGACGACTGCGACAACTGCATCAATGTCGCCAACGTCAGTCAGTCGGACGTGGATGCCGACCAAATGGGCGATGCCTGTGACCCGGCAGACCCGAATGGCAACGAGGTCTGCGACGGCCTCGACAATGACGCCGACGGGTCGGTCGACGAGGGATGCCCCTGATTCGATTCCTCGAGACCTGCGACCGCTGGCGCTCAGTGTGCCAGCGGTTGCGCTGTCTTTGGCCTGATGCCCCCTGTCGGGCATGTACCCTGGCCGGCACTCTCGTCGGCGACGCACCCTCATAGCTACGAGCTGCCGTCGGCAGATCTGCACCTGCGGATCCACACGTACCTTCGAGAGGACATGGGATACGACTGGCTCACGCTGCACCCGCGCTTTGCCTACGATTACAGCCTCTGAGCGTGCGCCTC
>CAYFTY010000694.1:0-3154 GCA_964346045.1 uncultured Bradymonadales bacterium
AGGAAGCCACACCGGAAGTCGCCGAAGCCGAGAGCGATGCAGACGATGATGAAATCGTCGAAACCCTTCAAGTCGGCTCTCTTGAGTGCGAGTCCTGCGGCGCGCCGCTCGAAGAAGACGACCGTTTCTGCTCCAAGTGTGGAGCACCGACGCATTTTGAAGAGCAACAGGAGGCCACTGGATGAAAAAGCTCATGACGCTTTCAATCGCGCTCCTTACGCTCCTTGTAGCCCATCCGGCGTTGGCCCAGTCGATGACGGTCACCGTGGAAGTCAAAGAAGGGCTGACCGACCGCGCGCTGGCCGACACGCCTGTGTTTTTGCGAGCCGCGAGGCCCAAAGGTCCCTTTGAAGCACAGGATCCCGAACCCGTTGTCGAACTCACTGCAATGACCGACGTGTCGGGCCGTGCGGTCTTCGATGATGTTCCTCGAGACCTGGCAACCCGCGGATTACGTCTACAGGCGGTGACTGCCTACGGCGGCATGAGCTTCAAGTCGACACCGTCCACGCCGGCCCCCGGTCTGACGATCGAGCTACCAGTCTACGAAAAGGGCATTTCAGCCGAGGGCATCGAATTCAAAAGCATTCGCACCGTCACGGAAGTCTGGGAAGGGTTTGTCGTTTTCACGCAGTATTATCTGCTCACGAATACCGGCAAGACAGCACTCGATATGACGCTTGTCGAAGGAGCAGACCCCGTAAAGGGACTGCCCATCGAGCTCCCGATTCTGGCCAAAGGCATTCAGGCCAACGGGCCCGGACAGAATGTGGTGGTGAACAGCACGCTATTCTGGAAAGGCACCCTGACGCCCGGACAGACCGTGCCACTGCAGGTTCGGTTCTCAATGACAGAGACCGGCGAGGAGTTCATCTACGAGCAACAAGTCGACTATCCCGTGCAAAACATCGAGCTCGTCTTCCCGGTGCAGACCCAGTACAAAAAGGTCCCACGCCTCGATAAGTTGCAGCTTTCTGCACCCGGGTTCGAAGTCCTCAGCGGCAAAGGAATTCTCGGCTTGAGGAGCGATCTCGAGTTCATCGGTGCCCAGGGTAAGAGCCTCGAGGCCGGTGAATCCTTCCGGTTCAAACTCTCGGGGCTTCCGTTCAAGCATCCAATTGCACCGTGGGTCGTTCTCGGCACGGGCCTCTTCTTTGCCGGACTCGTGATCTTCACCGGGCGGCGTGCTGCACGCCGAACGGATACGAAGAAGACCCGCGAGGAATTGATTGCAGGCCTGAGAAAAGAGCGCGAAGTCTTGCTCGATGCACTCGTGGTCGTCCAAGAAGAGTTCGACAACGGCCAGATCACCGAGCAAGAAGCCGAGTTCGAGACGCTGGCACTCAAAGAGCGCCTCGCGCTTGTGATGCATAAGATTCAGGAACTCGAGGCGGCATGAAGTCGATCCGTCTCATCGACGTATCTCGGGCCTTTGGCCGGACTTTTGCCCTGCATCGTATAAACCTCGAACTCGAGCCCGGGTCGACCACGATCCTGCTCGGTGCCAACGGCGCTGGCAAAACCACCCTGCTCAACATCCTTGCAACGCTCGACGCACCCACGTCGGGACAGCTCGTCTATGGTGAAGGCATCGACTGGCAAACCTTTGCGCGTCGCGGTCGTAAAAACATCGGCTGGGTGAGTCATGATAGCCTCGTCTATGACGAGCTCACGGGGCTCGAGAATCTCGAGTTCTATGCCAACCTCTACGGTGTCGATCGGCAAAGCTGTAAAGGCTGGCTCGAGAAGGTGGGTCTCTCGGATGCAGCCGACCAGATGGTGAGGAACTACTCGCGCGGGATGCGTCAACGGCTGAGCATCGCCCGCGCCCTGCTCCACGCGCCGAGCATGCTTCTTCTCGATGAGCCGCTGACCGGACTCGATCGCGATGGAAGAGAAGATATCCTCGCGTTGCTCGCCGCGCTCCGAGATCAGGGGCGCTTCGTCGTGATGATCACCCATGATCTCGACCTCCCCGCCGACTTCGTGGACAATCTTGCGATTCTGAATCGCGGCCAATTGGCTTTTTTCGGGCCTCTCGTTGAATCATCCGATATGGTGCGACTCTTCCGGGATCACGCCTGAACCATGAAGAGTTCCGATTACCTCAGACAGATCGCAGCGGTCATCCGAAAGGATCTGCGCCGAGAGATCCGCACCCGCGAGACGCTCACGACGACGGTCGCCTTTTCGGTGATGTTGATGGTGATCTTCGCGTTCGCATTCTATCGAGACGATCAGACCGTATCGATTGTGTTTCCAGGCATTCTCTGGGTATCGATTCTTTTCACGGCGACTCTGGCCATTACCCGGTCATTCGAAGAGGAGCGTCGTTCAGGATGCCTTCGCGCCCTGGCGCTCGCGCCCGGAACCGAGGTGAGTCTCTACATCGCCAAGCTGGTAGTGAATCTGCTCTTCGTGGTGCTCTTCGAGTTGATCTTGATCCCTTTGATCGCCCTGACCTTCGATGTCGATCTGCTGGCGCGCGTCGATCAATGGCTGGCGATCATCGGCGCTGGAACACTGGGATTCGTGGCTCTCGGCACTCTCGTCTCAGCCATGCTCGTGCACAGCCATCTTCGTGAGGTGATGCTGCCGATTCTCCTCTACCCGCTCGCCGTGCCGATTATCATCGCGGGCGTGAAGGTCTCCTCCTGGATTCTTGTGGGTAATGCCCCCGAGCGGGTGTGGTACTGGATCGGAGTCTTGACGGTGGTCGACCTGATCTTCCTCGCCGTCGCGCAGGGACTCTTCCGATGGGTATTGAGCGCGATCGAATGAGCTGAGTCGCTCACCGTCGCTCGAATAGCAGATGAGCCTCATCTACATAGATCAAACGCCACTGTGGCGATCTGAGAGCCTCTTGAATGAGACGCCACTGACCTCTCGGGTTCAAGAGAAGCCAGTCGATATTCCAGAATTCGAGTCGAGCGGACCAATTTCCCTCGGCAGAGGAGATCATGAAGTACTCGGTCCACACTGCCTCGGGCACGAGCTCCATACGCTGGTCGACGAATGCCAACTGTCTTGGTTCTTCATGACCGAGATGAAACTCCAAGAATCCGCCGACCGCTTGATGGTGAAATCCCCTGCCCTGCGGCAGCTTCTCGACGGCTCGCGTCGGTGTCTCGGCTCCAAGAAGATGTTTGCCCGG
>CAYFTY010000695.1:0-3147 GCA_964346045.1 uncultured Bradymonadales bacterium
AGACGAACTCAGCCTTGTCGAGGCTGATGAAGATCATCTTGTCTCGGTCGGCGAGGGCAATCAGATCGGATCGCTCGACCAGCGTGGGTACTCCATCACGTACGAGCGCCGCAAAGAGTTTCGTCGAACCTGCCTCTTTCTCAATGATTTCAGCGGGATGGTATCGCGAGGCGTCCAGGTAAAAGACGCCGCGCATCGCCGCCTCGAGCGCTTCGGGTGAAGGGGTTTCGAGGCGCGCACAGAGTTCCGGTCCCGCATAGAAATCACGGGTGGGTCCCTGAAGTCGAACCAGGGCGCCTTCGCGCGTCGCGACGTCCCAGAGTCCTTTTGCCTCTTGCTCTCGTCGTTCATCGATCCACTCGCGATTGTGGCGCTCGACAAATGTCTCGACGTCGAGGTCTTCGAAATCACTGGTCTCGATCGGACCGGTATCCGTGATCGCGCAGACCGCTCTTACAAAGGCAATGGCCAACTCGAAATCTTCGGCTGCCGCATTGGCGAGAATGCGAACGAGAAATTCATCACGCTCGAAAGAGACCTCGACCGAACGGGTCGAGATCTGCGGCCGATAGAAATGATAAATGAAGCCCTCGGGCCAGTGGCCAGCCCGGGGTACGTCGCGTACTTCTTCACACCGCAGGTCTTCGATAGCGACCGCCTCGAGAGTCTCGACGACATCGGGCGGCATCGGGCAGGGGATAAAGGTCGAATAGCTCACGAGCTAACTTCTTCCCATCCGCGCTTGACGTTATCAACAAGCCATTCGGCGATGTACGCATCGAGCATATCTTCGTCGGGGGTGACCCGCAGATCGGTCTTCAGCGGATCTTTTCGCCCCGATGAAA
Source organism: uncultured Bradymonadales bacterium (assembly GCA_964346045.1). Lineage (GTDB taxonomy): Bacteria > Myxococcota_A > Bradymonadia > Bradymonadales > Bradymonadaceae > CAYFTY01. The sequence continues at coordinate 846 of CAYFTY010000695.1, forward strand.
AGTCGGTGTAGTAGATGACGTAGGGTGGATAATTCGGATCTTCATCTGCCTTGTTGGTCTTGATGGCCACGTATTTTCGAACAGCGACCTTACCTTTGGTCTCCTTCTTGTAGACACCTCGACGAATCACTTCCGACTCCGAGAGATCTCTGGCAGTGGCCTTGGCATCGCGTCCCGTAAAAGGAACATGCTGGAAGATCTGATCGAGTCCGACACTCTGCACATCGATTTCTTTATCGTCGCGCTCGCGCTCGAGCCTCGGGTGAATCAACGAGACGATCGGGAGCGGGGCGATCGACGACCAACCTTCGTCTTCATCGTAATTCAGAGTCATGCGACGAACAGGCATATCGCGGCTGTCCGTATCGACGATATCCGAGCATTTGATTTCGACGATGACCGTGGGGTCTACGAATCGACAGAGTGTGCCTTCGCGGTTGGCCATGCGAAACGAGCTGGGTTTTTCGATCGCCGAGAGTCGGTCGTGCCAGTCTTTGCGAGCGTCTTCGGTGAAGCCGGTTCCGACCGTACCGAGCACATGCCAGGTGCCATCGTCTCGCAAGAGACCGAGCGTGAGTTCCCGGACCTCGGGGCGCCCGTCGGCGTCGCGTTCTCCAAAGGCGATCACCACTGCGTCAACCGTCTTGTAGGGCTTCACCTTGAAGGTGATGCCTGCGTCGCTGCGCAGCACGAGACCCTCGAATTTCTCGGACCGGACCCACTCATCGTATTTGTCCGCAGCGAGGCTGCGGTCGCCAATCTCGGTAGGGATGGGGGCCACGCGTTTTCCGCCACCAAGCAGGTCTGTGACCCGACTCCACCGTTCTTCGTAGGGCTTGTAGAGAAAGTTCTCTTCTTCGTCCTCGAGCAGGTCGAACGCCCGGAAGCCGAGATTCTTGGCGAGGTCGTCGTCTCCCAGGCAGAGCGCCACGTGGCCGACTCTGGGGCGACCGTCGCCTTCGGGAGGCAGCGCGAAGAGTTCTCCGGGAAGAATGATGTCACCGGCGCTCTCGAGGAGCTTTTCGGCTTCGGTCGCCACCGGAACGCCCTGCAAGACGCGTCCATTATAGGCGACGAGCGCCACCTCGCCGCCTCGCTTGACGAGAAACCATAGCTCTCCGTCGAGCTTGGCCGAGATGTAGATGTCTCCGTCCGGCGCAAATTTAGGGAATCGGTCGCGATCGATGACCCGGTATCGCTTGGCGACGAGCTTCTTGTAGTTTTTGAGCTTCTGCGCGAGCTCGTCGTCGGTGAGTGCTCCGACGCCAGCCTTTCGCCCGCCGCCGTAGTCTGTCCATTCGTCTGCGAAATTACTCATCGTTGGTCACCGATTTGAGTTCGAGGTCCGAGAGATGCATCAGGAGCAGAAATCCATCGCCATCGATGCGTCCTTCGAGGAATCCGCGATAAGGCTTGCCGTTGGTCTGAAAGATCAGCGGGTCCGTACCCTTTTTGCCCGAGCCCATGAGAAGGGCCTTTTCTTCTTCGTGCAGGTGCTTGGCGATATCGTAGAGGAAGTCGAAGGTCAGTCCGTTGACATGGCGCACGCGTAAGGTGCGGGCGAATACGAAACGACGAACAATCGTATCGAGCGGAAAGAGTCGGCCCGTCCACGGCAGCGCGACTTCGTCGCTCACGGTAGCCTCTACATCCACGAAGTCTTCTCGCTCGACCTCGTTTCCGTCCGGATCGTATTTCACCATGAGATTGCGCGCGCAGTAGAGAATACTGCCATCCTCTCGGATCCATACGCGATCGGTTGGCCCGATACGTCGGCCGACGCGGTCCATCGGAATTTCGGGGTCTTCTTCGATCAGCGCCTCGGCGATGGCCTCGTCGTTCTCGTATTTCTCAGCGAGTGCCTCGTACGTGTGATTTTCGGTCGACTTGATCAGCCGCTCGGAATTCACACGCTCACCGTGCTGATTGATATAACCGTGGCGTCTGTCGCGCGGTGGCGTTTCGATTTCGACTTCAGCGTCGCGGCGCTTGTCGTCGGTGATTTTGATTGTGCGTCGTGCCATGTCTGGCTCCTCTAGAAGCTGAAGTCGAGATCGTCATCATCGAAGGGATCTTCCTCGTCTTCTTCGGGTTCGATCTCTTCTTCGGGGCGCAGATATTCAAACGCGGCTTCCTCGCCAATGATGGCAAAGAACCCCTCGTCGTTCTTGAGCAAAAAGAGCGGATTATCATCGTAGCCGCGGCGATAATTGAAGCGTGACTCGAAAATCCCGCCGTCTTCGAGGGCCTCGACGAGCTTGTCTCCGATGTCCTGAGGGTCGAGCTCGTAGACTGCTTTGGC
>CAYFTY010000696.1:0-3146 GCA_964346045.1 uncultured Bradymonadales bacterium
TGGCCTCCACCGCCAATTCGTCCTCGGGTTCGTGACCGAAGATGTAGAGGTCGTCGAACTCACCGAATGCCCGTCGTGTGGAAGGGACTTCGATGCCTACTCATGGGATCGTGCCGAAGACCGCACAATCTTTCGATCGCGGCTGATCATCAGCCTGGTAGCCGATGGATTTTCGAACTCACAGCCGCCGATTCATCGCGCCTGTCCAGAATTCGCATCGTGTATGCAGGAGATCCTCCAGAGCGAGGTCTCCGAGGTTTTCGTCGCCTGGTAATCAGGTTTCGAGGGGATGGATCGCGGCGCTGAAGATCGCGACGGACTGCGCTTCGACCTCATAAAATCGAACCTCGATCGAGGGCGCATCCTCGAGATCGTTGATGTCTGCAGGAGCCTCGAGACTCGTGTCGATGAGGCGTCGCCACACGAGGCCTTCGTTGGTGGGCGGCAGTTCGAACTCCAGCGGTTCCCAGTAGGCATTGAAGACGAGATAGAAGATGCCGCTCGGACCGTTCAACTCAAAGGCGAGGCTGTGCGAGTGATGATTCCAGTCTGGCTCGTAGAGCTCGACGCCATGCCAGGTGATGCTGGCCGTGGCCAGCAGGTCGTGAAGACTGACACCCCGATTATCCTGAAACATATTGAGGCTATGTCGTAACTCAATGAGCTTCTTGATGAATCGACGCAGGCCCTGGTGTTCTTCGATACGGCTCCAGTCAAACCAGGAAACTTCATTATCCTGACAATAAGCATTGTTATTGCCCTGCTGGGTGCGCCTGACTTCGTCGCCCATGAGAATCATCGGGACTCCGAGCGAGAGGAGCGTCGTCGTCAGCATATTCTTGATCTGCTTGAGGCGCGTGGCCTCGATCTCGGCGTTGTCGGTAGGGCCCTCGACGCCGTAATTCCTGCTCAGATTATGGTCATCGCCATCGCGATTATCCTCGAGGTTCATCTCGTTGTGTTTTGTCTCGTACGAGACCAGATCGTTGAGGGTGAATCCATCGTGTGAGGTCACGAAATTCACGCTGCGTTCGGGTTCGCGAGCCGAGTGGCCGTAGATGTCGGGGCTACCCATCAGCCTCGCCGCGAGTTTATTGACCTGCCCTTCATCGCCCCGGAAGAACGAGCGAACATCGTCGCGAAATTTTCCGTTCCACTCTTTCCAGTGGTCTCCGAAAAAACGTCCCACATGATAGAGGCCGGCGGCATCCCAGGCTTCGGCGATGAGCTTGGTGCCGGCGAGTACGGGGTCGGTGTCGATATCCCAGATCAGCGGCGGGTCGGCCATCGGCCGGCCGAAATCGTCGCGGGCCAGAATCGAGGCGAGGTCGAAGCGAAATCCGTCGACGTGCATCTCTTCGACCCAGAATCGCAGGCTATCGAGGACCATCCTGCGCACGACCGAGCGATTGGCATTGAGCGTATTGCCACACCCCGAGTAGTTCGCAAATCGTCCGTCCTCTTCGAGAATATAGTAGGTGCGAGCCCCGAATCCTTTGTACGAGAAAGTCGGCCCGCGTTGGTCGCCCTCGGCCGTATGGTTATAGACCACGTCGAGGATCACCTCGATGCCAGCCGCATGCAGGGCTTTGACCATGTCTCGAAACTCGTTGATCGGCCCGAGTGGAGACTGATCCGACGAATATTCGCGATGGGGTGCGAAAAACGAAATCGGACTGTATCCCCAGTAGTTCTCGAGCCCCGGTGGTGCGTCGGCCGGGTCGAATTGAAAAACCGGGAGAAGCTCGACAGCCGTAACGCCGAGGTCGACGAGATAAGGAATCTTCTCGATGAGTCCGCGGTAGGTGCCCCGCAACTCGGACGGCAGACCCGAGCCTGGATGACGTGTGAATCCGGCGACGTGCATCTCGTAGATCACCGTCTGCGAGAATGGGCGCCTCAGCGGCTTATCGTCTGCCCAGTCATAATGCGCGGTATCGACGACCACGCCCTTGAGGGCCTCGGCGTCGTTTTCTCCGGGCAGGATCGCGGCGTTTCGCTGGTAATTTTCGTCGAGCGCGATCGCGCGAGCGTAGGGGTCGAGGAGCACCTTTTCGGCATCGAATCGAAGTCCATTTTCGGGATCCCAGGGACCATCGACTCGCCAACCATAGACCTGGCCTTCGGTGACCCCTGGGATAAAACAATGCCAGTAATGGAAGGTCTTGTTCGTGCGAGGATCCAACTTGAAAACATGGCTGGGTTTCGAGGCACTAGCATCCTCGTAGAAGAGGAGCTCCACCGAGGAGGCCCGCTTGCTGAAGACCGCGAAATTCACGCCTCCGTCGCGGGGGGTCGCTCCGAGCGGAAAGCTCAACCCGGGTTCGACTTTCATCCTCTACCTCATTTCAAGGAGCATTCTCGTAAAAGAAAGGATACTCGACCTCCATGATATTGTCGTCGGTCGAGGCCTGAAATCGAAGGTTTGCGAGACCGCGTTCGACGCACGGCTGGAATTCGGGGTATTCGTCGAGTTTCCAGATCTTGCCAATGCGCCCGTCCGAGATGACGCCCTGCCCCGACGTCGTGTCGAAATCGAAGATGATGCTTACGCGGCCGATGGCTTCGGGCGAGGTCTCGCGCACTTCGGCCACGCATCGATCGACGGCGGTGCGAACGGTCTCGATGGCCGATCGTCGATCGAGATTGCGATCGTACCGAGCCTGAGGATCATCGCGCGGCTCGTTCAGTATGCGCTCGATCCTCGCGACTTCTTCCGGTGAAGGGCGAGCCATCCAACGCTTTTCTCCGAGCACCTCTTCGTTTACCGGATCCTCCCATGTATGGCCGAGATCCGGCAGGTCGGTCTCTGGATCTGGAGTTCGAAATTGCGACTCGTCGACGGCGGCTTCGTCGTTCGACGCCTGATTCTGGCTGCGGATCACCGGCTCGACTCGGCGAGATTTCAAGCGGTCTTCCATGATCTGGGGCTGGGAAATCCGCGAGTTTTTGCCATCGGCTAGCACTTCTCTCCCAGTCTGTGCATCGTAAGAGGGCGGAGTGGGTTGTCGAGAGACCACCCATGCAGCGATCGCCAGGATGGCGAGTGCGGCCAGAATGGCCGTGATGATGGAGCGTCGAGACATAGTCGCAGCATGAAGGCGAATCCGACACGGAACAACCTTCGGCTCGATATGTTATACTAG
>CAYFTY010000697.1:0-3143 GCA_964346045.1 uncultured Bradymonadales bacterium
AGCGTTCGATATCGTGCGTCTTATACGCAACGCCGGCCAGCAAAACGGCGGTGAGCACCGATGCGCCGATCAAACCGCGTCGCGCTCGACCACCCAGCTCGCCCCTGAACCAGAGCACGACTGCCAGCGCTACGATCGCATTCAGCATGCCGACCAGCGAGGCCGAGCCGACCAGACCCCATGCCGGCAGCAGCAAGAGCGGAAACGCAATGCCACCCACCAGAGCACCGAGGTAGTCGAAACCCATGATCTGGCCGACCGTGACCTTGAGATTATTGCGATACTCTTCGGAGATACGCAGAAGGAGTGGGATTTCGAGGCCCACCAACGTGCCCATTCCCAGGATCAGACTGATGCGGCCGAATTCGAAAAGCTCCGTCGTACCGTAGAGATAGAAGAGCACGAACGAGGAGATCCCGCCGAGAAAGCCAAGGCCGATCTCCGTCGCGACAAACCAGGTCAGAAGACCTCGATCGAGTCGGGTCGAAAGAAACGAGCCCAGCCCGTAGGCCGACATGAAGAGACCGATCGTCAGCGAAAATTGGAAGGTGCTGTTGCCCAGCAGATACGTGCTGACTGTGCCGACGACGAGTTGATAGACGATCCCACAGGTCGCGACCGCACCCACACATGCCGCCAGAACGGCGAGCTTGGTGCGATTCTCTTTTGCCTGTGCCGACTCGTCGCTCATAGGGCTGCGTGCACGATGATCGCAAACCCGACATAAGAGCAGCCCTCGAGAACCCCGACTGCGGTGTTGTCTTGAACGTGAATTTCGTTGTCGAGGTCAAAGCGGATGAGCAGGTTCAGGGAGATACGTCCGAGCCACAAAAAGACCAATCCGCCGATGAAAAGCCCGAACATATAGAGGCCTTCTTGCCACCACGGAATCGGGAGCTTTCCTCCAGAAATGATACCGTGCAAGAGAATGCCAGACGCCACCACGAATAGGCCATGGCTTGCGCCGACGGCGACGTTGCGGTCTTCGACGAGTTCCTGGACCGGGTCGAATGGCGTCATCAGGCGATAGGCCAGACGCGAGATGAAGAGGGCAACGAGCCCGGCTACGCTCCAGCCTGCAAACGAGAGGACGGCTGCTCCGAGTTGTTCTGGTGTCATCGGTTCTTCCTATCAAGCGTTCGAGGACTTGGGCCTCGGGGTTCGTTTGGTAACCTTGAGTTCACGCCAATCGACAATGCGCAAGAGCGCCCATTCATAGTCATTCTGATCACCGGCGTAGTGCACCCGCTCGAGCCACTTATCGCCAAATTGTTTCGGGAATCCGCCCCGCTGCCGGAAGACCTCGGCCTCGTAGCGGATCTTGGCCGGTTTGCCCCCGCCTCGCCAGTCTGTCATATGCCCGTACCCGGCGTTGTCTTCGTCGCGCCAGTACATCGTCGTACCCAATTTCGGGGCCTTTCGGTTTCGCCGGTACGATTGTTCGAGCGCTTCGGTCTGAACCTCATTGAGGGGCACATCCATCAGAATCTGATGATAGCGCTTGACCACATCGTCGCCCTCGGAGTCTTCATACCAGTACTCCATGACGTCGACCGCGACGTGCCGCTTCATGCCGTCTTCCGAGAAGAGTTCGTATTCGACTCCCGGAGCGACCGCCTGGGGATCGGCATAGTCGTAGATACGTTTGACCTCGAAATCTTTGCCTTCGATGCGGATCTTCGAGCCGTATCCGAGATTTCTCAGAATATCAGCGGCAGTCTTGGGACGACGCATGTAAACGAAGACCGCGATTCCCATGAAGAGAAGTGCACCGATGAAGAGCGGCCATTCGGCCAGCGAAAAGGGATTGCTCTCCTGGACTGCGATCTGGGCAGGAACAGCTCCCATATCGGTCTGAATCAACGCGATCTCGGCTACGTATTTCCCGGTCTCGGGAACCTTGAAGGCAAAATTCGTATTGTCATTCCGTTCCTCCCAGGTGCCGCTTTCTCCGCCTTCGCGCCACGTACCTCGCTGATGCCAGTAGTAATCTTCGAGGGCGAAGACTTCGACACCGCTTTCGGTATTGATGAGCGTCGCCCCAAAGGCAGCATTCTTGAAGAGCGGCATGCCTCGAGCAGGCTTCATGAAGAGGTGATAATGCATCCCCTTCTTCATCTGGACCGGTCCGACCTCGACGCTCTGCCCGGCGGTTTGAAAAACCGTCTCGGCGCTGTCGAGGAGCGTCCGGTCGCGCCGACTCTTTCCATAGAGTCCCAGCGCCAGGCAGAGGAGCCCGAAGACAAGCGGTATGACGAAACGGTAGCGCAGCACGGGAGCTTCCCTCGCAAAACTCGAATGACCTCTTGTAGAAAGAACCCCGCGTTTTTGCAACCTCGACGGCTGCAGACCGAATTTAATTCGGTTAGGATCCGTGCGTCGACTTCAAGGGTTGTGAGATGGATCAGGAAGGGAGTGAAGAGACGCTGCTCGGCACGTCGATCTTCGGGACTTATGAGGTCTCCGAAAAGCTCGGCGAAGGTGCCATGGGAGCGGTCTATCTGGCAAAGCGCGACGACACCGAACAGCGGGTCGCCCTCAAGGTTCTGCACGAGCGCGCACTTTCAAACGACGAAACGGTGCAGCGATTTCATCGCGAGGCTCGCGTGATTTCGATGCTCTCGCATCCCAACATCGTGCGCGTCTTCGTCTACGGTGAGACCAAGGGCTCTCCCTACATGGCGATGGAATACGTCGAAGGCCAGCCGCTCTCGACATTACTGCATGAGGGCCCAATCGCCGAAGATCGAGTCGTGGCGATGGGCCGACAGATTGCCTCGGCCATCGCCGAGGCCCACGACCTCGGCATTCTGCACCGCGACATCAAGCCCGAGAATATTCTGCTCACAAAGTACCGGGGGCGCGACGATTTCGTGAAGGTCTTGGACTTTGGACTCGCCAAGATCACCGGGTCGAACTCGAACCTGACGCAATCGGGGATCGTCTACGGCACGCCTGCGTATATGTCGCCCGAGCAGGCTCAGGCGCTCGACCTCGATCCTCGCGCCGACGTCTACAGCCTCGGCTGCACGCTCTATCACATGGTCACCGGTGACGTACCTTTCGAGGGCAAAACGGCCGTGCGCACGCTCGAGATGCAGGTCTTTCAAGAGCCCACGCCGCCGAGCCAACACGCTCGGGTG
>CAYFTY010000698.1:0-3142 GCA_964346045.1 uncultured Bradymonadales bacterium
AGTCTTTACGGATGATTTCTAGCATCCCGCCACGCGTCAGTCTCGCGATATAGGCGGCATAGAAAAGCCCGAGGGCAAACGAAGGCAGAATACTATCTTGCCATGTCTCCCAGCCCACGGCGCTGAACCAACCGAGCTCGAGCGCAAATAGCATGATCAATAATGGTCCGAGCACGATACTCGGGATACTCACGCCCACCATCGCGACGGTCATGGTCGCGTAGTCGATCGGAGTATTTTGCTTGAGCCCGGCGATGAGCCCGGCCGGTATGCCCAGTAATAACGCGATGAAAAGCGCCTGTACGCCCAGATGCACAGTATAGGGAAGACCCGCAGCAAGCGTCTCGATCACGCTCAGGTCGGTCTTCATACTCTGACCAAGAGACCCACTCGCGAGGGTCTTCAGATAGAGTGCATATTGCGTGTCCATCCACTCGGAAGGCCCGAGGAATGTGGTTCCAAAAATCGTCGCGCCAGTCTCGGTTTCCCAGTACTGACAGCCCTGCGTCGGCTCGAGCACCTGTCCGCGATAGACGGCGAAGACCGGTCGGTCGAGGAAGTTCTCTTTGACACACGCACACGTATTGGCTTCACGCTCCTTGAGGCACGGATTACTCGGTGCCTGGCGCGTGAGCCAGAGTGAGATCGTAATGATGACGAGCAGAACGACGACACTCGCAAGTAATCGTCGCAGAATGTAGCGCGTCACGCGGGACTCCTGAGCGAGCGGCGATTACTTCAGCGAATCGGGCATCGACATGTACTTCAAGAGGTGAACGTCACGGTTGTGAGGCTCAAACCCTTCGAGCTGTCGCGCTCGCAAGAAGTTGTTGGTGTAGAAATAGATCGGGATGACCGGCCCCTCTTCGAGCAGGAGCTTCTCGGCGTTCTGCAGAATCTCCATACGCTTCTGGGCGTCGGTCTCTTTCTCGGCTGCGGCGATGAGATTGTCGTACTCTTCATTCGACCAGCCGGTGTCATTATTTCCGTTTTCGGTGACCCACATGTCGAGGAAGGTCATCGGATCATTATAATCTCCAATCCAGCCGGCGCGTGCGATCTCGTATTTGAGCGTATCGACGTCCTGCAGATAGGTCTTCCATTCTTTATTGTTCAGCGTGACGTCGATCCCGAGATTCCGCTTCCACATATCCTGAATCGACTCAGCCACCAGCTTGTGGTTCTCGTCGGTGTTGTAGAGGAGCTCGACCTCGGGAAACCCTTTGCCGCCCTCGAACCCTGCCTCTTTGAGCAGGTCTTTGGCCTTCTTGATAGCGTAGGCCGTCGTGGTCTTCGACGTATATCCCGGCATGGCCGGCACGTACGAATCGGCGCTCTTGAAGAGACCATTGAGTGTGTTGTCGACGAGCGATTCGCGGTCGATGGCCAGTGAGAGCGCATTTCTCACCTTGGTATCATTCAGGGGCGAATCTGGTTTGGAGACGTTGATTCGGTAGTAGTAGACGCCCAGCATCGGCTCCTGCATGTAGTCGGGATGGGTGAGCAGGCCGGTGATCTGCGCCACAGGCAGCCCGGCCCCCGACCAGTGAAGCTCTCCCGTTTTGTAGGCGTTCACGCGAGCATTGGCGTCGGGGACGATGCGAGCACGGGCGTCTTTGATGTCGACGTTATCCTGGTCCCAGTAGTGCTCGTTGGCCGTCATCTTGATCTCTTGCTGCGGCTCGTACGCGGAGATCTTATAGGGGCCGTTCGACACGATATTCTCGGGCCGTGTCCACATGTCTTCGTGCTTGTCGATCGCCTGCTTCGGCGTCGGGAAATACGTGTAAAACGCAGTGAGTTCGGGGAAATACGGCGTCGGATTCTTCAGCGTCACGACGAGGGTCTGCGGGTCGGGTGTCTTCACGCCCACGGTGCCCCAGTCTTTCTCGTCTCCCTTATTATAGGCCTCGGCCCCCTCGATGACCCAGAGCATCTGGGCATAGTCAGCGGGAAATCCAGGCGTCAGGACGCGCTTCCATGACCAGGCAAAGTCCTCGGACGTGAGTGCTTCTCCGTCCGACCACTTCGCATTCTCACGAATCTTGAAGGTGTAGGTCTTCCCGTCTTCACTGACTTCGTACGATTCGGCGACGCCGGGAACGACCAGCTTCGACGGGTCCGAGAGGTTTTCGGTCGTCGGCCCGGGCATCATCAGCCCTTCGAAGATCTGGAATGCCACGCGCCCCTCGGGTGCACCGCTCATCTTGGCAGTGTCAAAGGTCTCGGGGTCGGCTGCGACTGCAAAGGTAAAGACCTCGGCCCTGGCGCCGGCTACAAATCCGTCGGCCTTCTCGGCGGCTGCGCCCTTCTCTTCGGTCTTTGGCGCGACTGGTTCTCCGCGCTTCTCGTCGCATCCGAAGCCCCATAAGGTGAGCGCGGTCAATCCGATGCCCAGAAATCGATTGGTACTGAACATAATCATCCTCGAAAGTATCCGTCCAAAATTCGGCCGTACGCTGCGGCCCACTCTTGTAGCGACAAAGCCCGAGAAGTGTCAATGCGGCAGAAAAAGAGACACTGAACAAATCTACACTGCAAACTTGATCACTACATCTACGTGCAGTATAAGTATGTTCAGTAGTCGCGAGTAAGGATGCTCGCGAGGTCAGACAGACCCGAGACGCCACGGACGGCCCATGATTCGACGAAACCCCACCACAGTCTCCGACCATATCGACACCATCCTCGAGCGACGTGCGCGCCGTATACAACGGGGCACGCAGGTACTTCCGCCTGATTTCGTTCACGGTGATGCGACCCTCGAAGAACTCCATCGAAGATTTGGGAACTGGGCCGAAGAAGCAGCCTTTGTCCGCAGCGTCTACAAAGATGGTGTTCTGGTCGCTCTCTCGGTGGCACGCTTCGACGACTGGTTCCTGACGATCGAGCACGTTTCACGAGGCGAAGTCGATGACCTCGAGTCGTGGCTCGAGGCGCATACGCGCCATGCGGCAAGCGTCATCGAATTGGCGACGACCGGACGTTCGGTGCGTTTCGACCAGGACCACTGGGTCGTGATGCGGTGCGATGCAGAGCGGCTGAGAGCTCTCGAACATGCGACGCTCAAGGTGACTCGTGATATCGAAGCGAGCGCGCAGGACTGGCAGGAGACTGCCCAGACGGACCTGCTCTCGCTCGT
>CAYFTY010000699.1:0-3142 GCA_964346045.1 uncultured Bradymonadales bacterium
CATGCAGCAAGTGGTGCGGCGAGCGGACTCGAGCGCCCTCTTCGTGCGCGATTCGGGGAGGGAGTCGGCGCTTGCTTGATGGGCCTCGGCCCGCTGCCGCCGATGATCACTCTTTGGCGGACACGCGACCGATGATAACCTCCGATTAACTCATAATCCTACCTACAGGGCATTTGACGTGAAGCCGCGTTTCGACTCGCTCGTTGGCCAGACGCTGGCGGGGCGATACAAAATCGAGCGGATCATCGGTCGCGGGGGCATGGGCGCGGTCTTCGAAGCGCGCCAACTCGACGGAGGTCGCAAGGTTGCGATCAAGGTGATGCCCGACGACGACGAGATCGCCGTCAAGCGCTTCAAGCGTGAGGCGCAGACGCTTACTCGCATGCGCCATCCCAACGTGGTGCGCATCTACGACTTCGGTCAGGTCGACGGTCTGATCTATCTCGTGATGGAGCATCTACGAGGCCGGCCGCTCTCATCTGCGCTTCGGAAGCACGGCCATTTTCCGCCCCAGGTCGCGATCGACGTGGCCATACAGGTTGCTTCGGCTCTCTCAGAGGCCCATCGCTGCGAGATCGTCCATCGCGATATCAAGCCCGGAAATATCTTCCTCATCGAGAAGAATGGACGGTTGAGGGCGCGAGTTCTCGATTTTGGCATTGCGAAGTCTCTGGCCGACATCGGGCAGACCCAGCTCACAAACGATGGATCGCTCGTCGGCACACCGCTCTACATGGCACCCGAGCAGATCCGTACCCACGAGGTCGGCCCTCGCACGGATATCTACTCTCTTGCGGTCGTGACCTACGAGATGCTCACCGGGCAGCCGCCTTTTTTTAGCAAGAATATGGCCGAGGTTTTGGTCAAGCATCTCCAGGACAAGCCGCCACCGCTCTCGAAGTTTCTCGACACAGTCGAGCTTTCGCATATTCCGCCGGGGCTCGACGACACGCTCGCGCGAGCACTGGCCAAGCGAGCTGAGAATCGGCCGGCGAGCATCGATGATTTTCTGCAGGAATTGGAGCTCCATCGTTCGAAGATGCCCGCACTGCCCCGGTCCTGGTCTCCGTCGCTCGAGGAAGCGTCGGATATCGACGAATTCACAGCCGCCTCACATTCGCAATCTCGGCGGGCAACCTCGCACTCGGGTGCCTTTGATGAACCTCGGCCGAGTACTCAATCGGTCGAGCGCTCGCGCCCGGGGCTGGCTGATGAAGACGACTCGCGTAACACGAAGATCGTCGGCGCGGTCTTGCTCCTCGGGGCGATCATTGGCCTGGGCTTCTTGAGCTTTTATGCGTCGAAACGCAACGAGTCGGCACGAAATGCAGCCGCTCGCGTCTGCGCGGTCGAAGGGTTGATGGAGTGTACGCAGGCTGCAGACGGCACGTCAGCCATCGAGATCTGTCGCAACGGCACTTTTCAGGAGTATCGACGATGCGAACTATCGGCCCCGTGCGAAACAGATTCGCGGTCGGCACGGTGCGGATCGACCGGCATCAAAGCTGCACTTCCAGGTGCTCCATGTGAAAGCCAGGGGGCGCGGGTCTGCGATCTGGACGCGCGTTCGGTGGTCGAATGTAAATTCGGCACCTGGGACGTCGTCCGCCGCTGCGCGCCAGGTTCATGCGAAGAGGTGGGCGATGAGTATCGCTGCGAGAATAACACCTTCTCGGAAGGCGACGAATGTGACTTCGCCGAGGGTGAGTTCGTTTGTTCGTCTGACGGGGCGTCGGTACTCGCCTGCAAAGACGAAAAGGTCTTCATCCAGCATTCATGTGGTGAGGGCAAAAAATGTGTGCAGTTCGTCGAGGCTGGGCAGCCCGTGATCACCTGCCAGGTCGATCCGGATTACGAGGCTCCCGAGACCGACGCCGGGGCCGGCGAATCGTCACGTCGCCGATGAGTTCCGTTTGGATTCGATCATGGAAGCAGCCGCACGCCGCTATGATGCGCTGGCTACTCGGCTGCAGCGCCGGTCTGAATACGGTTGAGCTCTTCGGCGATCGTTTCAGCCGTGTAGGTGAGCTCGTCTTCTTCGTGGGTCGCGCTCATAAAGAATCGCAGCCGCGCCGCGTCGTCGTCGACGGCTGGATACACAATTGGCTGCACGTTGATGCCTCTCTGAGCGAGCGCTTCGGATAGCTGCAAGCACTCCATCGAGTTTCCGACGATCACCGGTACGACCGCCGAGTCTTGCGACGGCCCCGTGTCGAGGCCCAGGCCTTTGCATTTCTGCAGGAAAAACTCCGAGCGGTCCTGCAGACGTTTGGGGACGTCCGGGTTCTCGTCGAGAAGCCTGATTGCAGCCAGTGCGGCAGCCGCGTTGGCAGGGCTGATGCCGGCCGAGAAGATGAATCCCGGCACGGTGTACTTCAGGTACTGGATCAATTGTTCGCTGCCCGCGCAGTAGCCACCACAGCTCGAAAACGATTTCGAGAGGGTGCCCATCCAGACGTCGACCTCCATGGGGTCGATGCCGAAATAATCAGCGACGCCCGCGCCGCGCGGCCCGATACAACCGGCCGAGTGCGCCTCGTCGACGTAGAGAAGACATTTGTACTTGTTTTTGAGCGCGATGAAGGCCTGCAGATCGGGGATGTCACCATCCATCGAGTAGACACCTTCGATCATGATGCCGACTTTATTGTAGCTACCGCGAAGCTGCTTCAAGAGCCTCTCGAGTGCCCGGTAGTCGTTATGCGGAAACTTCATGCGCTTTGCGCCCGAAAGCTCGGCACCGGTCAAGATCGAGTTGTGCGCGAGCGAGTCGTGGATGATCAGGTCGCCCTCGTTGAAGAGGTGCCCGATCACCGATTCGTTGGTGTGATGCCCGGCCGAAAAGACCAGGGCACCCTCGACACCGAGGAAGCTTGCGATGGCATCTTCGAGCTCGCCGTGCAGCGGGATCTGTCCCGATGCGAGCCGGCTTGCCGAGACCGAGGTTCCGTAGCGATCGACGGCCTCTTTGGCGGCCTTGCTGACTTCGGGATGACCACTGAATCCGAGGTAATTATAGCTCGAGAAGTTGATCATCTCTTTGCCGTCGATCACCGCTTTATTTTTGGCAACGCCGTCGTGCACGAGGAAGTACGGATTGCTGATGCCGATGATGTCGGCCATCTGCAGGCGCTGCTCGAGT
>CAYFTY010000700.1:0-3140 GCA_964346045.1 uncultured Bradymonadales bacterium
GCAGGTTCATTTTCGTGAACCGGGTTTCGAATACAAAGAGACGATCGAGACCGGAAGCCGAGCGGCTTTTGCCGGCGGCATTACGACGGTCGTGGTGATGCCCAACACAAAGCCGGCGCTGGACAACGCCGACGCAGTACGCTGGCAGATGAGCCGCGCGAAAGAAGTCGATGGGGTGCGGGTTCTCGTAGCGGCAGGCGCCACCCAGGCCATCTCTGGTGAGACCTTGAGTAATTATGCTGAACTCAAAGAAGCAGGCGCCGTGGCCGTCACCGACGATGGCTACCCCGTCTCGAATGCAGACGTGATGCGAGAGTCGCTCAAGGGCTGCGTCGAACATAACCTGCTTTTCATGCAGCACGCCGAAGATCTGGAGATCAGCAAAGAAGGCTCGATGACGTTGAGCCCCGTGAGTGAACGCCTCGGAGTGAGCGGACAATCGGCAGACGCCGAAGGTGCGATGGTCGAGCGTGACGTCGAGCTCGCGATTCAGACGGGCGCGAGATATCACGTCCTGCACATGTCGACCCGACGAAGTCTCGATGCCATCCGCAAAGCCAGAGCGTCTGGCGCACGTGTAACCTGTGAAACCTCACCGCACCATCTCTGGCTGACCTTCGAGAGAGTCGGCGATGGAGATACATTTGCCAAAATGAACCCTCCGCTTCGCAGCGAGGAAGACCGACGCGCGCTCATCGACGGAATTGCAGACGGAACCATCGACGCGGTGGCGACCGATCATGCGCCGCATGCCCTCGAAGAGAAGCAACGAGAATTCGAAGAAGCTCCCAACGGCATCATCGGTCTCGAGACGGCGTTTGCGTCGGTACTCAAACTGCGTAACGAAGGGATGATCGACGACGTGCGCGCCGTCGAATTGATGACGGCTGGTCCGTCGCGCGTGCTCGAAAGGCCCGAGCTCGGGACGTTTGCAGGTGCTGCAAGGCCGGATCTCACACTCATCGATCCCGAGAAAGAGTGGACCTTCGACCGCGACCGTTGCTTTGGGAAGCAAGAGAATTCGCCATTTCTGGGCGAAACCTACAAAGGCCAGGTCGTCGCGACCTTCAAAGACGGCGCCCTTCGATTCAGCGATGAGCTCGAGTTGTCGTGAAAGTCGTCACCTGGAATGTGAATTCGATACGCGTGCGTCTCGACGACGTACTCGCCTTTCTCGACGCCGAGCAGCCCGACGTCGTCGCATTGCAAGAGATCAAGTGCGAAACCCATGCGTTCCCGGGCCTCATGATTCAGGCGGCCGGCTATCACTCGGCCGTGTTTGGTCAACCCGCCTATAACGGTGTCGCCCTTCTCACCCGCGAGAAGCCGACGCAGATTCGTGAGGGACTCGACGGCGACGTGCCCGGAGCCAACCCGCAGGCGCGGGCGATCTCTGCTTCGATCTCGGGAGTCGAAATCCTCAACCTCTACGTACCCAATGGTGGCAAGGTCGGTGGACCTCGATACCCCTACAAACTGGCGTGGTACGACCTGCTCGTCGAGACACTCGAAACCCGCTATTTCGACGACGAGCCGCTGATCGTGCTCGGGGATTTCAATGTGGCGCCTCACGACTCCGATGCTCACGACCCCGAACGTTGGAAAGATAGCGTGCTCTGCCATCCCGAGGTGCGCTCGAAATACGAACGTCTGAACGCATGGGGATTGGTGGATGCAGTCCGTCTCGTGAACGATGAGATACCACTTTTCACATGGTGGGATTATCGAGGCGACGCTTATTCGCAAAATGATGGTCTTCGAATCGATCACGTGTTGGCAACGATGCCCTTCGCCGAGTCGACCGCAACGGCCCGTGTCGCAACGGAATACCGCGAGACCGAGAAGCCTTCGGACCACGCGCCTGTGATCGCTGAATTCAACAATTAGACCTGCCCTAACGAATACCTTTAAACTTTCTAATGAATAAAACTGATGTAGGTGCTCAGATTACATTTCGTCACAGAGACGGAGGTCATCATGAGTGCATCAGCATCCAGTCATTCCCTGATTCGTCGGCCCGACCAAGTGCGCATGAGTGTTGCGTGCAGGGCGTCACTATTTCGCGCGCTTCCCTATGGAGAATCGTGCAAAGCCAACGCGAGCCTTTCGCACCGGACCAGAGCTGCTCTCGTTCGACAGGGCTTCCACTCGGTCGGTGGCGTTCATCGCGGCTGGTGGGGCGACGCGGTCGAGGAGTCATGGTCGGTGTTCATCGAAGATTCGAACCAGGTAGCCGTGATCACGCGGCCCGCGCCGCGCGGAGGAAAGTCCGATCAATGGATCATCGCCAGCCGACTGGCCAATGGCGAATTTGTGTTCACGGTGAGCTGGCGTGAGCCAGGCGCCTATCGCTCGCGAGCGATGGAGGCCCGGGGAAGTATGGGTCGCATCGAAGACGATCTGCTCGGCCATATGAATCACCTGCAACGCGTCTGGTCGACGCGACGTGTGATGCCGGGTCGGCTCGAGGATATGGGTCAGGTCATCGAGGCTTTCCGGGTCTACACGGCCGAGTGTACGCCGAATCGTGTCGTCGCACGCCACGGAGCCGTCGCCGCACTGGTCTTCGGTGTGCCCTGTCTCATCGTGACGCTCCTCGCGCTCCAATTACTCACGGCGGCCTTCTGAGCGCCGGCTGCCTCGAAGTCGCGTGCATTGGCTTTATCTCGCAAGGCTTCACGCACACCAGCGCGTCTTGATGCATCGTAGTGTCGAGGAGAAGTCTTATGCGACACATCTATTGTTTGGCTCTTCTGGCGGTTCTTTTCACGGGATGCACGACCGTCAGTCTCGATGAAGAGGTGCTCTTTCAGGGTAAATCTTCGGTTCTGCCTTCGGACTTTCCGCAGTACGGCTATGAGCTGACGCCGCTCGAGTTACGCTCGGGCCAGGCCACCCTGGAGGGATGGTTCCTGGACAGGCCCAGTTCACGCGCAACGGTGATCTACTTCGGAGGACAGGGGTTCCATCTGGTGCACTCGGCGCCACAGCTAAAATTCCTGGCTGAGCGTAACGTGGATGTGATGGTTTTCGACTATCGCGGCTACGGAAAGTCGAGCGGCGAGCCCAGTGTCCCAGACCTCAAGACCGATGCGGTTGCGATCTACGAACTCGCCGTCAGACGAATGGCCGTCAACCCC
>CAYFTY010000701.1:0-3138 GCA_964346045.1 uncultured Bradymonadales bacterium
CCCTGACGCATTCGGCAGAAACCGGTGAGAATAACCTGCTTGCCCTCTCGGTCGAAGCGGCCCGGGCCCGCGCGACCGTGGGCGAGATTTCGATGGCGCTCGAAAAGGTCTGGGGGCGGCATCAAGCAAGGGTGGACACGGTTTCGGGAGTTTACCGGGGAGAAGGCGGTGTGAACGAAGACGATCTGAGCGAACTCGACCGGCGCATCGAAGATTTTGAAAGGCACGAGGGCCGACGGCCTCGGATTCTGGTCGCAAAGATGGGGCAGGATGGGCACGACCGCGGTCAGAAAGTGATCGCATCGGCCTTCGCTGATCTGGGATTCGACGTCGATGTAGGCCCACTTTTTCAGACTCCTGAAGAGACCGCGCGACAGGCCGTCGAAAACGACGTCCACATGGTCGGTGTGAGCTCACTTGCTGCAGGGCACCTGACGCTCGTTCCGGCATTGCGCAGCGAACTCGAAGAAGCAGGGCGGCCCGATATTCTGGTGGTCGTGGGTGGCGTGATCCCGCCGCAGGACTATGACGAGCTCTACGAAGCCGGCGCAGCGGCAATCTTTGGTCCCGGCACGGTGATATCCGAGGCTGCCACCGAGCTCCTCGACACCTTGAGCGAAAATCTAGGCTTCGGAGACAAGGCTTGAATACGCGTCGAGAACTAAGTGTCGATGACTACGTCGAAGGAATCCGCGCGCGGGACCGAATGATTCTCGGGCGAGCCATCTCGCTGGTCGAATCGAACCATCACGATCATCGAGAACTGGCGCAGCAGGTCCTTGCCAAGATTTTGCCCGAGACGGGAGGCGCGCTGCGGGTTGGCGTCACCGGAGTACCCGGTGTTGGAAAGAGCACCTTCATCGAGACGCTCGGACAGGAGCTAATCGAAGAAGGCCTCTCGATCGCCGTGCTCGCCGTCGACCCCACGAGTTCGGTGCGAGGCGGCAGTATCCTCGGGGACAAGACCCGAATGGGTAAGCTCGCTGCGGCCGAAAGCGCATTCATCCGACCATCGCCAACCCAGGGCTCACTCGGCGGAGTGCATCGCAAAACGCGCGAGACGATGCTGATCTGTGAAGCTGCTGGCTTTGATCTCGTGCTCGTCGAAACGGTGGGCGTCGGACAGAGCGAAACCGAAGTTGCCGACATGGTCGATACCTACCTCGTGTTGATGCTGGCCGGTGCGGGAGACCAACTGCAGGGCATCAAGAAAGGCATCATCGAAGTCGCTGATATCCTCGCTATCAACAAAGCGGATGGCGACAACAAAGACCGGGCCGAAATGGCGCGCCGCGAGTACAAATCAGCGCTGCACATCTTTGGAAAACACCATGAGTTCTGGCATCCAAAAGTGCTGACCTGCAGTGCTCAGACCGGCGACGGAATCGCTGAGGTCTGGCAGACGGTTCTCGACCATCGCACCGCGCTCGAAGACGCCGGTGAGCTCGAAGCCCGGCGGCAACGACAGCGCCTGAAGTGGATGTGGTCGCTGGTCGAAAACGAGCTACTCGCGCGGCTCAAAGAGAACGCGGAAGTGCGAGAACTCGCGCCCGAGCTAGAAAAGGCCGTTCTCAATGGTCAGACTCCTCCCACCAGAGCGGCCCTCCAACTGCTCGACGCATTCATGAGACTGACACCTACCCTCCCGGGGTAGTTGATAATTCGCCCGGGGTAGGGAGATTTTCGCCCGGGGTAGGGAGATTTTGGGCGATTCTCGGTCGCGAGTGTACGAGCGACGCTTCGATCGGTTGGGAATTTTCGATTCTGGAGAGCTGAAATGACGATGTTGGGGCTGCATTGCGTGGGTTTAGGCGCAGTTGTGCGTAACGAGGCACTCTGGCTGGTCGACGGTAGGGCTACCGAATTCCCGCTCGGTCTATGGGTTTGGGGGGGCGATTAGCCGAAGGCTGCCTGGGGCTGAGCTGGTAGGAGTGAGGCAAGCGGGTACCAGCCGGTATCGGGCGGTTCTTGGGTTTCGACGAGTGAGCGCATCCGCAGTTCGTAGGTACCGGCTGGAAAAACGACGTCACGCTCTCCCTCGGATAACGATTCGCGGCGTTCGGCATAGAGAGAGCGAAATTGACTTTCCCTTTCGATGGCAAGCTGGACCAGGCGCGGGTCTTTGGCTTTGAAGCGTTTTCTACGCTCGAAGGACGAGTTGCTGCGCTCCGAAAGACGGGGAAGGCGAAGATGGGGAAGCTCGGGTGTTGCGAAGGGATGACCACTATGCTTGGCCCGGGCGGTCTCAGGCGTATCAAAGATGGTGAGGCCCTCGAGACCATGAAAGGTCATATTTCTGGCAATGGCCTTTGCCTTTTGCTTGAGCTCGTGTCGAAAGCTCCGTCGAAGGGCCTCGAGGGAGATGTCCTCAAATCCAGGAGGTGGCTGAGGCTCGAGGATGACGAAGTCGGGCAATTCGCTCTCGTCGGTGAAGAGGCCGCCGGGACGAGTGAATCGCAGACTTTTGCCCCATTCTTCAGGACCAATGACAAGGCCGTCGTAGAATTTCGGATGGGCGACAATACCTGCTCGCACCGGATTGAGGAGCATGTAGAGAATTTCTGAGGATGCGCTTGGCCGGTCGAGCAGCTCGCAGACATAGGGTTTACGGTTGTCCCAGAGAGGAATCTGAACCACGTCATGGGCATGGTTGAAATGGCGTCCCATCAGCGAATGGAAGTCTCGCTTGAACTCCGGCAGCAGTGCGTCTTCGTCGCCTGCCGCGAGGTGATAGTGGTTGCACATGTGAATGAAGGTCGTGACGGTGACGTTGTGTTTATTCGCTGCCAGCGTCAGCAAATACCCCACTGCATTTCGTACCTCGCCGCGAGAATCGGGAAGCAAACGAAACTGACGTCCCAGTGTTCGTCGCCCTGCATGTACAAATCGCTTTGGATATCTGGCTCTCGGCTCTGTCATCTCGACCTCCTCGTGAACGGACTCGCTCGTGTTGGTTACGAAGAGGTTTTCGGACGGAGCGCTTGCAGCGTTGCGACTTTTTTGGATTCAGTCCATCTGGACAACCGACGCTGGGCCGATAGCTCAAATGATTCATGGTTTTAAGTAGGGTGCCCGCCGCGCGGAGCATTCAGAGTCAGGACTTGAATGTCGATCACCAAAGACAGACTATATGAGCCG
>CAYFTY010000702.1:0-3116 GCA_964346045.1 uncultured Bradymonadales bacterium
GGGCCCAACTCGCGAACCAGGGCGATGGCGACTGTTCCTCCGACCAGGGTTTCAGCGTTGAAGAGACCGAAGGCAATGACCATCTGGTAGGCCAGTACCAATCCCGTGAAAATACCTGTGAACGTTACGATGAAGAGACTTCCGACCCCCACCGAATCGAGTGCCTGCATGAAGATGCGACCCCGATAGGGCGGGCGGATCGTCCACGCTGCCGCCTCGATGGCCATGAGCACGATCTGGCCCACTTCTTCGACGGCATCGATCGTGGTTCGGCCGACGGCCTCGATCGCCTTTTTCGGTAGGGTGGTATCCATGCAAGCTCGGTAGCTGCTGCCTATTCAGCAATGCAGGTACCACAGTTCGACGAGGCGTGGCCAGACAGGCGCTTTCGAGCGGGGGCGCAGAACGCTACTGGAGAGACTCAGAGGTCGCCGGTCTGGTCGAGACGAAACATCGCAGTGATCCGCAACTTTTCGACCTCTTCTGCGTCGAGCGGCGGGCCCGAGGCGAGGTCGCGGAGTCGTTTGAGGGCGCATTTCGAGACCAGGGGCTCGTGCACCGAATCGACCAGAATCCGCGAGTCGCCGGGTGTGCGAACGTCGACGAGGACGACCAATGCGCCCTGTAGTCGCGCATTCTGGGCGAGTCCGCGCACATAGCAGCCAAAGAGAAGATGCTCGGCGTCGGCGCGCAGTCCCGCGACCGATTCGTGAAGCTCGCGCTCTCGAACACGCGTCTTTCGGGCCATGGCCGCGAGTCGATTTTGTCGAAATTCCACGGCTTCGGTCCGGGTCTCGACTGCAGCCAGTGAAGTGATCCGCACGCTTGGGAACGCCGAGCCGAGGTAACCATCGACTCGGTGGACCCTCAACATTTCGACTTCGCGGCCGAGGTCCGAGGTGTAGACGGCGATCTCCCGTCGACTCTCGTCGACGAGACGCGCTTGCAGGAGCGCGACGTGCAGCACGCGAGCGGCGCCGACCTGCTGACAGGTTTCTTGATCCCATTTCGCGTAAGAGGCCGGCAAAAAACGCAGCTCGAGCCTCGCGCGTCCCAATTTATAAAGGGCTTCTGCATCGATCGCTTCGCGTTCGATCAACGAGAAACGCAACACCTGCTCACGTTCGAGTGCGATCGAGACCCCATCGACGATAGGCACCTCTTTGAAGATGGGGATTTCGACAGCTCCCCGCACTTCGTCGTAACCGAGGATGGGCAGATGGTCGTGGCCGACGAAGGTCGAGAACGTCGTGCTGGCATGTCGTTTGCGCTCGCGCTGGTATCGCTGCGCATCGCCCGATTTTTCTTGAGGTTGGCTCGTCTCACAGTACTCGTCGATGTCATGGGCCGTCTCGAGGGGGACCGGGACGAGTTGACCTGTAGCGGTGGCGGCCCAGCTCGAAATGAGCCAGAAAATCAGCGCGATGCCGAGTCTGGTGGTTCTGTGGAACATGAGGCCTCAGTCTGCCACGGAGTCTTCCGTCGTGCTAGAAACAGTGTGCCGAGGCGATCTCATTCCACCCTCGGATGGCCTTGCCGAAGACCCTCGAGACGAGTAATTTTCGGCGGCCGTACGCAGGGAGTGGTGATGTTGTCCGTCCAAAAACTCATTCGAATCGTAGCGATTCTTCTCATCTCGAACTGGTCGATCGATGCTCGGGCCCAGGACGCCTCGAACGCTGAGAATGTGGCCGAAGAGGCCGAAGTCAAAGAGGCCGAGGCCAACGAAGAGTACGGAGAGATTCAGCGCCTCAAAGAACTCGAAGACGCTACGCTCAAAGCCAAAACGCTCGACTCGAAGGAGTGGAATCCGTCCCTGCTCGCGCCCTACAGCGGCGCGTTGACCGCGCTGCGAAGGGATAGCGGACGCGTAGCCGAGCTCTATCACGGGCATAAAGAAGTGCCGGTAGGAGCCGAGCTCCTAACGATTCCCGCCGTTCGTGAACGCTTCAAGTCGACCACGATGTTTGGGCTCGTCGAGCATAATCAGCCCAGCGTGCGTGCCTATCTCGACTTTTTCGATGGGCGTGGCAAACCCGTGCTTGCGCGCTGGATCAAACGGATGGGGAAATTCGAGCCTCTGATCCGCAAGACATTGCGTGAAGAGGGGATGCCCCAAGACCTGATCTACGTCGCGATGATCGAGAGTGGGTTCAGCCCGCGCGCCGTCTCGCCTGCTTCGGCCGTAGGGGTCTGGCAGTTCATCCCGACGACCGGCAGTGAGATGGGACTCGACATTACGCGATACGTCGATGAGCGGCGCGACCCGGTCAAGGCCACGTACGCGGCGATTGCCTATTTCAAGTTGCTCTACGACAAATTCGGCTCCTGGCCGCTGGCGATGGCGTCCTACAATGGCGGGCCGGGTCTGGTCGGAAATAACGTCGACAAGCATAACACCAACTCGTACTGGTTCATCCAGCGTCAGGGCGGCATGTACGACGAGACACGTCGTTACGTGCCCAAAGTGATTGCGGCGGGGCTCGTCACCAAGAATGCCGATGTGTTTGGTCTCGATGGGATCGAGAAAGTCGAACCCTTCGAGTTCGACGTCGTCGAGGTGCCGAAGTCGACGATGCTTCACGTTTTTGCCCGGGCGGCGGGCACCGATGTGAAGACGTTGCGAGGGCTGAATCCCGAGCTCTTGCGGTCGCAGACCCCGCCCGGCAAAGGGCTCTACAAGCTGCGCATTCCGCGCGGATCGACGAAGACTTTCGTTGCGAATTACGACAAATACGACGACGAGGCCGGCGAAGATGCCTACGAAAGCCATGTCTTGAAGTTCGGGCAGACGCTGCGGGATCTCGCCTATGAAATAGACGTGGCCCCCCGAATTCTGCGTGCGGTGAATGGTGTCGAGAGCGGCGAGCGGATTTCGTACGGGACGTCGCTCCTCGTTCCGAAAGATGCGAAAGGCAAGTGGCGTCGGCGCAAGAAGACCGACCGCCGCACCTTCATCGTTCCCAAAAAGAACCCGAATGTGAAATCGGGCAAACGCTATTTTTATCGTGTGAACGAGGGAGACACTCTCGAGGCAGTCGCGCGCGGACTCGGCGTCAAACCCGGCGATTTATTGCTCTGGAACTACCTCGATCCACGCGCGAAACTTCAGGATG
>CAYFTY010000703.1:0-3093 GCA_964346045.1 uncultured Bradymonadales bacterium
GCGGTCTGGCCGTGGTAATACCGGTAGTAGATTTGCTGTAGGATCACGGCGAGCCGGAAGTATCCGTAGACACGATAGAAATCGAAATCGCTGAGATCCCACCGGGTGCGCTCAGCGTAATACTCGATCACCTCATCGCGCGTCATCATCCCGGGCGCCTGTGTCGGTTGCCGCCGCATCATCTGAAAGTCGGCAGGATCATCCTCCTGGATCCAATATGCCAGCGTGTTGCCGAGGTCCATGAGTGGGTCGCCCATGGTGCACATCTCCCAGTCGAGTACCCCGATGACCTCGAGCGTTTCCGGGTCGAGAATCACGTTGTCGAAACGAAAATCGTTGTGAATCGGTGTGTTGGCAACGTCCGCTGGCATATGCTCGGCCAGCCACTCCATCGTTTGCTCGAAGTCGGTCGCGTCCGGGGTAATCGCATTTCGATACCGTCTCGACCATCCTTTGATCTGCCTGGTGACGTATCCCTCACCCTTGCCCATCTCTTCGAGCTCGGTACCGCTCACGTCGAGCGTGTGCAGCTCGATCATCTTGTCGATCACGCGCTCGCAGATCTGACGAACCGTCTGCTCGTCGCCCAGTGCCTGGGGCATATTCTTGCGCAGGATGATGCCCTCGATGCGGTTCATCACATAGAACTCAGCACCCATCACGTCTTCGTCTTCGCAAAAGGCGAGCACTTTCGGCACCGGGTATTTGCCATCGAGGCTTCGCAAGACTCTCACCTCGCGACCCATGTCGTGCGCCCCTTTCGCCTTCTTACCGAAAGGCGGGCGCCGCAAAATGAGGTCCCGTTCGGGGTAGGCCAGCAGATAGGTCAAATTCGACGCCCCGCTCGGAAATTGCGTGAGCTCGGGCTTGCCGTCGATACCGTCGACCCTCTCTTTGAGCCACGCATCGACTGCGTCGAGGTCAAAGCTCTCGCCCTCGCGTACTGGCGTTGATCTGTCGAGAAGCTCACTCATACCGGCTCCGCGAGATGGAAGTAGTCTGAAAGTTCGTACCGAGCGATCAGTCGCTGATGCACTTCGTCGGGCCCATCTGCGAGTCGTAGGACGCGTGCTCCAGCGTACATCGCAGCGAGAGGAAAATCGTCGCTGAGCCCTGCCCCGCCGTGCATTTGCATCGCAGCGTCGATGATCTCACAGGCCATCTTCGGCGCGACCACTTTGATCTGCGAGATCTGGCTCTTGGCCTTGCGCGCCCCGACCTTGTCGATATGCCAGGCGGCATTGAGGGTCAGAAGTCGCGCCTGTTCGATCGCAATGCGGGCGTTGGCGATGATCTGGCGGTTTCCATCGAGTCGCGCCAGATGCTTTCCGAAGGCCACGCGCTTGACCGATCGCTCGCACATCAATTTAAGCGCGCGCTCGGCGGCTCCGATCAGCCGCATGCAGTGATGGATACGCCCTGGACCCAATCGGCCCTGGGCAATCTCGAATCCGCGCCCTGGCCCGGCAATGAAATTCTCGACGGGCACCCGAACGTCGGTGAACGAAATCTCGGCGTGGCCATAGGGAGGGTCCTCTTCACCGAAAACCTTGAGCATTCGTTCAATCTCGACGCCTTCGGTATCGCGTGGAACGAGCACCATCGAATGCTGCTCGCGCCGGTCAGCCTCGGGGTCGGTGAGCCCCATGAAAATGAAGACTTCGCAATTCGGATGACCTGCTCCTGTCGTCCACCATTTACGGCCGTTGATGACGATTTCATCGCCTTCGACGACGCAGGTTGCCTGCATGTTGGTCGCATCCGAAGAAGCGACATCGGGCTCGGTCATGCAAAAGCCCGAGCGAATCTTGCCTTCGAGTAACGGCTCGAGCCAGCGCTCCTTTTGGGCTTCGGTGCCGTACATCTCGAGCACTTCCATATTGCCGGTGTCCGGCGCATTGCAGTTAAAGATTTCGGGCGCCAGATGGCTCCAACCCATCTGCTCGGCCACCGGAGCATAATCGGTGACGCTCAGGCCCGAGATCGACGGCAAAAAGAGGTTCCAGAGCCCCTCGTCCTTTGCCTTTGCCTTCAGTTCTTCGACGATGGGCAAAACGACAAAGGGATCATCGAGCGCATGCAGCTCGCGCCAGAAGTCCTCTTCGATCGGGAAGATATGCTCTTCCATGAACGCTCGAACGCGCTCGACCGTCTCCTGCGATTTCTCTGAATATTGAAAGTCCATTTTCCCTCGACATTTTGGTTCGCGGGCATGATGCACCGAGCGTCGCAATGCGTAAAGCGATCCGCGGGCTCGAGCGAGGTGTCGACTCCCCCAAACTAACACCCTTGCGCCGAATAGCGGTGTGATCGAGTCTGTTGCCGAACTTCGATTTCAACCGAGAGAAAAGCATGGATGCTGCAGACCTTCAAAACTGGGTAGAGACCTACGTCGATACGATCGCAACCTTCATGGATTACGAAGCCACGATCGATGACGAGGAAGAGTTTTACGAAACGCTTCGATACTGGTTCGACAGCGAAGACTGGAATGATGGGCAGACCTTCGTCCATCTGGGAATCGACGGTACCGGTAGCCAATTCGCGGTCTGGATACGGCCCGGTTACGAGCCTCCGCATCCCATTGTATTTTTTGGTTCCGAGGGCACGACCGGTGTTCTCGCGGCGTCGCCCGAAGACTTTTCGATGGCCCTCGCTCACGGGCCCGGCATCGACGAGTACGGCTCAGACTACGCGTCGTTCGTCGAAGAGAACTACATGCTCACCGACGACGAGCCCGAATATATCGAAGAGGCTCAAGCAGCCCTCGCAGAGTATCGCGAGGCGGTGGTCGAACGTTTTAAGTCGTACGGTGCCCTCGACGAAATCACCTCGGGACTCGAAGCCCTGAACGAAGAATTTGACGATTGGGTCCAGTCGCGCCTCGAGCTCGACTGACCGTTGAATACATCACCCAGGACAGTCACCAGACGACGCCCGGCGTCTGAAACCATCTGAAAGTCGGGACCGACGCGTTGTTTCTGCGTCGGTGTGCGGAATACTACCCCCGACTCATTGCAGGAGGCTGCCTTGAAACGAATCACAATCTTCATCGTCTTCCTCTTTGTTGCTGCCGGGTGTAGCGACGATCCG
>CAYFTY010000704.1:0-3087 GCA_964346045.1 uncultured Bradymonadales bacterium
CTTCGGATGCCTCGAGACGCAGCCATTCTGAAATCCTCGCAACGACGCGAGCGAATCGCGAATTTATGGCGACCTCGGCGAAACCGTAGACCGTGCCATCCACTTTGGTGAATGTGGCCATCGTTTTGTCATAGAGGTCGCGAGCTTCACGAACACTGCGAACGTCTTCGAGGCGGGTGATCGTCATTGCGTTTCCCATGGTTGATCGAGTTGTTTTACATTGCGGGCGCTGACCGCCCTGTATTCTAAAGAGAGCCAACCCTGCGTAAGCTCCGTTCGCCAGGCGTCGGTCAAGTGACCGACCTTGAGCGAAGACGGCTCGTGCAGGCGCGGACGGGCGATGAACACGCGGTCATCACGGCTGGCCATCAGCTCGCCCGAGTCGAGCGCTGCCCGCACGACGCGGCCAAGCCCCTCGACGGCGCGTCGCGCCGCGGCGAGCCCGAGCCGCTTGCGAAAGTAGTGGGCGCGCCAGGGGCGAAGTTCCACGACAGAGTCGAAATCCCACAGATGAGCTCGTACATGCTCGAAGAGCGCCTCGGGCGGCGTCCAGTCGCCAAAAGCCCCCGGCCTGAGTGACGAGCCTCGAAGATCGACGATCTCGATCGGCTCGCGAGACCGTTGGTTCACGGCATGCATCAGCGGCTTCCAGTCGGTCGGCGCGCCGCCGCGATCGAAGCGAAATGCGGTGACATGAGGCAGCTCGGGGCTCCACCGCACGTTTTCGAGGCAGGTCTTCAGCTCGTGGTCGAACACGTCTCGGTAGACGACGGTCAACATCTGTGACTCCCCGAGTCGTGTATGGACGACCATGTCGCCGAATGCGCGATGCGCAGTCTTGGCGAGCGAACGCGCGAGCCGCTCGATGTCGACGACGGCATTCCCCGGTCGCGTCATGACGGCCGTGACAGGCGTGCGTTCGTTCATGATCGCGATCTGTCTCATCGCCGAGGCAGGTGATTCGAAGCCGGTCTCGTCGTCGGTCTTCGGGCGCAAGAAGTCGCAGAGACCCTGGTAGAACGGAAGCTTGCGAAAGAGAGCCATCTCGACGTCGCCAAAGTGCAGTCTCACACTGGGCTTGATGGCCGTCGGGCGCTCGATCAACTCGCCGTTCACGCGCACGCCGTTCGCCGAGCGGTGGTCCTCGACCACCAGCCCGCCAGCCATGTCGTTGCGCGGCCGGATGCTCGCGTGCCGCCGGGACACCGTCGGGTCATCGAGCGTGATCTGGCAGCCCGACGAGCGACCCACGCACACGACACCATCGACCGGCCAGCACTCGCCGAATCCGGCGTCGTCGATGCGAAGCAAGAGTCCGAACGTGCCCGGCTCGACGTAACGACAGGCAACGTTTTCGATGACCCGGCCCGAGTTCGTGACATTGAAGGGTCTCTTGAGCATCGCTTCCATGATGATAGCGTAGCAAACGTGTCGGCATCGAGCGTGCCAGGTCGTCCGCTCCCGAAGAGTGACCCCCTCGCCGTCGTCGCCGGGCCTGGTGAACACGGACTGCGTGTCAGTGGAGGATGTCGATCTCGGCCCCGTCGAATTCGAATATCAGAACGCGAAATACCCACTCGTCGTTGCTCTCGTTGGGATTGTACGCTGACGCTTGTCTGCGAGTGCCGTCTCGAACGCATCGAATGCAGCCTCGACCCGTGCCTTGAGCCTGCCGCGCTCCCAGATCCGCTCGGGAGACGGACCATAATGGGCGAGGCGCTCAGCCACGGTCACGGCAGTGTCGGGGTGGCGAAGATCAAATCAGCTTGTTCCAGAAGTTCATCGACCGAGTTGAAGTAAACCCGAATGGGAAGAGTAGTGGTCGGCACATCACTCACCTCGGGTTGGATCAGCGCGTGCCTGGGGGGCGAACTCGTTGAAGAACCGTGAGCCGTGAGGAGCACTAAACCAGGCGCTCTCGCCCGGCATGAAGCACAGCAGCGAAAAGCATCGAGTAGTAGTTCGCGTCACGGTGTCCAACGACATCCGAGAGGTCGAACTCGCGAACATTCAAGACTTCGCACCAGGTATTCATGAGCTTCTCGCGCGGCCTCGGTGTAGGTATGTCGGGAGGAACGATTCTTCCGCGAATCTACAACGAGAAATCCCATGGTGGTACCCTTCGACGCTTTCTTTCCTCTGATGTGGTCGGGCTAGATCCGGTGCGTGAACCTTCTCGAGGACTCCGGACGTGACATTCGATGACTCGTGCAGCGCATCGAGCGCGATTTAAGAACGTCATGAACGACGAGCTCTTTCGTATTTCTTGAGTGGCAACCATTCAGTCCGGAGTGAGGACAAGTGCATGCCACAGACGGCGCAATACCGTGAGTGCCTCGTCTTCGGAGTTGAAGTCCCACGCATCCGGGTCGAGCAGGTATTCGTTTGACGCACGACCGACGGAGGCGGTCGTCACGCAGCCTTCTTGGGCAAAGCGACGCGCAATGCTGCCAATGTGATAGCCCCGAAATTCATTGGGAATCTTGTCGGCAGCTAGCCGGAATCCAAGATGCCAATCGAGATAAATTTCAAACGTTTCAGCAAGATCACTGAGAACGGCTCCGACTTCGTGGTCGCGAAAGGCGTTGTCGACGACCAGCCTTTCGACGTCACGCTTCAGCAGCACTTCCCCATGGATCTGCGCCTCGACGAAGCCATCGAGCGCTCTGCCGAGTCTCTCGCGTTGCACGGGCCCTTCGAGTAGGCGATCGACAATCCCAGACAGCGTGGTCTCGAGCATGCCGAATGACCCGGGGGCTTGGAGCATTGCAGTGAGCAGCGACAGAATCAACGGCTCGAAGACTTCGGGGCTGCCGCTCTGGTCGAGTGCTTCGGGCAGATGGCTTCCCAGCAAGGTGAAGGTGCATCGGGTGTTTATGTCGGGCGCAAGTACGAAGTAGCACGAACCAAAGCGCGGCGAAGGACCGTCCGCGTGCCCGAGAATTCGAAGCGAGCCGTACTTCGGACGACGGGCCAGCGCTGCGCCCGATCGGGTGTAGGCTCGGTCAAAAAAATCTTCTTCCCAGCGCCACCGATCGCCGCCCACGAACGCCGACGGACTGCCGTTCGAGAGCCCGGTTTCGTACT
>CAYFTY010000705.1:0-3085 GCA_964346045.1 uncultured Bradymonadales bacterium
GATACCATGGCGCCAGACCAGATGGGCTTTGGCGCAGGCAGCGACGATCCGTTCCGGCCTTCGGGCGCTTCGTCTGAAGACATCATGGCAGCGATCGAAGAAGCCTCGCAGGCGCACATCGACGAGCCCCTCGGGGGATCACCGCCCGCTGCAGCCGGCGCCGGCCCGTCGGCACCGAATCCCGACCATGATGGCCCATGGAAGCTGAAAACGAACTTCGGCCTCACCTACGAGTTTCCCGACAATCGCAGCCTGAAGAACTGGCTTTCGAGTCGCGACGAACTCGATGGTTATTCGCTATCGGGCGATGGAACCAACTTCTTTGCGCTCTCGGAGTTCCCGCAGATTGGTGGAGCAGGGGCACCATCCGGGCCCAGCCAGTCCATCGCCTCTTCGGGTCTCAATCCGCAACCGAATGGCCTGCCGGCGATGCCCGGCTCAGACGGCAGTGGTGAGCAAGAGCCCACGCCCGGTGGATTTGGAAATGCACCGGCGCCTGGAGGGTTCACGCCCCCACCGACGCGTGGGCTTGGGAGCGGTCGATTTCAGCCACTTCCCGACAAACCGGGCGCGCCGCAGCCCGGCGACCGAGTCTCGAACGAATTCCAGCCCCCCTCGCGTGAAGCCCAGTACAATGGCCTACTCTGGTTCATCTTCGTGGTTCTGCTCGGGGTCTGCATCGTGGTCGCTCTTCAGACCTTTGAAGTCGTGAACTTCATGTCCATGCTCGGTCTCGAAGAGGAAAAGACCCAGACCATCGACCCACAACCCAAGACCGATGCGCAACCTACGATCGCCGAGACGCCCCCCGCTGTCGCTGATTCGAGCGATGATGAGGAAGTCGAGCGCCTGCTCAAAGAGGCGCGCAGAGAAGTCCGCGAGAATCGTTTGCAATCGGCGCTCGACCGGATTGAAACCGTGCAGATGCTCGAGCCTCAAAACATCGAAGCACTCGAGATCGCCATCAACGCAAACGAAAAACTCGGTCAGACCGAGCAGGCCGAAGAACTCAAACGTACATTGGCCGAACTGAAGGGAGCAGCCGCGGGACCCGATGCCGGGGTCGCAGAAGAGAACCCCGAGGAATCCGAGTAATTCAATCCATCACGGCCGCGATCTTCTGGCTGTGCAAAGTCGGCACCCCTATTTGCCATGGACGTTCGCTGTCCGCAGTGTGAAACGCTTTACGAACTCGACGCGACGCAGCTCAAGTCGAAGGTCGTCACGCTGAAGTGCAGCCAGTGTGAGCACGTCTTCCGATTCGAGAGCCGCGCCAGTGTCGTTCAAGAAAATCAACGGCGGTGGATGGTCCGAAACCTCGCCACCGGAGATGTTCTCTATCTGAACACATTCGAAACCCTGCACAAATGGATCATGGAGGGGAAGGTCTCGCGTGACGACGAGATCTCGCGAACCGGCAAGAGGTGGATGCTCCTCGGCGACATCGGCGAATTCATGCCGATCTTTCAGGTCGTCGATAGCATCTCGAGTATCGCCGGCGGAGCAAGCGCTGAAGAAGAGCCGGTGGCCGAAGCCGCCACCCCGGTTGATCGCACGGGCGAACTACCGCCGTCGCCTCACGGCGAGGCTCTCGAGCGCGAGCGCGTCAAGACCTCGATTCAATACGGTGGAGAGCCCGCAAAGTCCGAGGAAGTCACCAAGAGAGCCCGTCCAGAGCGACCGGTCTCGACGACTCCAGCCCCCGAGCCCGAGCCAGAACCCAGGCCCAGCGAGCCGGCGCGAGCCGCGGCTGCATCGAGCCGTCAGCGGGAGTCGAGTAATCCGGCGGTCGCATCGCATCTCGAAGAAGACTCACAATGGGAAATCGGCTCGGGCTTGCAACAAGAGCCATCCGAGCCCATCGAAGTCCCTGGCTCGAGTGGATCGAAATGGCCGATCTTTGTGGTTCTCCTCATCGCGCTCGCCGGCGGGGGGGATTACTACGTTGCGAATTTTCAACCCGAACTACTCGGCGTAATCGACGAACGGTCCGAGCGCGAAGTCGTCTCGATCGGCGACGCCGATGCGGGAGAAACGGATGCTTCGAAAGTCACCGAAGAAGCCCGGCCGGCCGAGGCTATCGCCAACGCGTACGAAGCAGCTTTTGTTGCCTTGAGCCAGAAAGAGGGAACTCTCTTTCAAGCCGCCGTCGAGGCCACGCGACCCGCCACAGATCAGGCGCTCGGGGTCGCCACCGAAGAAGCCGAGGCATGGGCCGAGGGCGGCGCCGTCGACGAGCTTTTATCCCAGGCCAGACGCAGCCTGGAGAGAGGAAGGCAATCACGAGCGCTCGGTCTCTATCAGGATGTCCTCGAGCAGGATAAGTCCAACGTGATCGCCATCACCGGAATCGGCTGGGTCTACGTCGAGCAATCTCGCAGCGCGGACGCCATCGCCCAGTTCAAGAGGGCCCTTCAGTACAACGATGACTACGGCGACGCCTATATCGGCCTCGGGACTGCTGAGAGGCAGCGAGGAAACCTCAAGGCCGCCTACGATGCCTACGATCTCTATCTAGGACGACATCCGAAAGGCCCCAAGGCGTCGATCGCGCGCTATCAGATGGAACAGCTCCGACAACAACTCGGGCTCTGAAGCTACAGATAGCTCGCGGCAGGTTGCATGTTGGCCTCCATAACCGCGAGCCGCGCATAGCTCTCCTACTCTTCAGACGCGGCAGCCGTGTCGCTGGGCATCTTGGCTACGCCGCTGATTACCCACCAGGGTCGAAATCAGTACTCAGCCGACCTCTGGGAGGCGGCTTTCGCCGGGGTAACTCTCGCGCGCCGCGGAGCGAGAAACGAGAGACGAAAGCGAGCAACGAAAACGAGAACGAGCACCCAGCACCGAGCCGCATCCAAGAACGGTTCTCGATTTCGAGGTTGACGAAGCAGCCGCTACGTTTGACAACCACGACGCAAGCCAACAAGCGCGCTGCAATCACCAGCCTCAGACTGCAAAGAGATATGGACTTCAAGGACCTGAACTTCGAGCGTTGCTCGACCGACGACATGACCCAACGTGCTCGTGGGCTCGCCGACGAGCTTTCGACACGCCGCACCATTCGACAATTTTCAGCCGACCC
>CAYFTY010000706.1:0-3085 GCA_964346045.1 uncultured Bradymonadales bacterium
CCGAGCGGCTGGGGGCACTGGCGCGGCTCGAACGCTTGGGCATCGAGACCCTCGACTACGAAGCATCATACCGCGAATCCGTCGACGAAAAGGTCAAGGTCTACCTCGAGATGGCCAGAATCGCTCGCGAGAAGGTTCAGAGCGCTGGTCAGCGGATTGCCGCACTCGAGAAAGCCTACGAACTCGAGCCCTCGAATCTATCGATCGTTCAACCGCTCATTGACTCGCTGATTGCAGGCGGGCAGGTCGAACGCGCCGAGCCGATTCTCAATGAGATCATCGAGACTCTGAAGGCCGAAAGACGTATGAAAGAGGTGATTCAATTCCTGCATCTTCAAGGCAAGCTTGCCGAAAGTCGGGGCGACCTCGACGCTGCTTTCGATGCCTACACCGAGACCCACAAGGTCGATGCCTCGTACATCCCCAACCTGATCAGCCTGGGCAAATTGCTCTATGCGCGTGAAGAATGGGACGAGGCCCTCAAAATTTTCCAGACGCTTCTTCTGCATCAGATGAACATCGAGAGCGATGCCGACAAAGTCGACGTCTACTATCACCTCGGAATGGTCCGGTGGCAGCAAGGCGACGAGCGGCGCGCCAAGGATATGTTCAACCGCGCCCTGAACATCGATCCGAGTCATCAGCCCAGCAAAGAAGCGATCGCGCAACTTTGAGAACGGCGAGGCGGGTTGACCACGCCCGTCGTTCTGGCACATTATTTTTTGTCCACAACCCACGAGAAGGATGCATCATGACGCTCGATGATCTTGTGAACGCCGGATTCCCGGCCGAGAACTTTCCCGAAGACCTTCCCGAGCCCGGTGAGTCGAATATCACCAACCGAACGCTCGAAGGTACGCAGGAGCTCTATCGCTATGAAGCTCAGGTCGATGGGAACACCTACGCGATGGAGGTCGTCCTCGACACGACCACCGTCCCCGATCCCGCCGAAGGCGTTGGCTTCATGTTGAATCAATTCGGCTATCTCTGGCGAACCGATAAATCCGGCATCACCGTTGGCGATGACGGCTCGTGTCGACGCATCAATTTCTGAACACGCAGGGCATAAGATGTCTCGCCCGATCAAAGTGATGTTTTTCTGCCTCGGCAATATATGCCGCTCGCCGCTTGCTGAGGCGCTCTTTATCTATCATGCCCGCGAGCGCGGGCTCGAGAATGCCTTTCATATCGAATCGTCGGGCACGAGTTCGTATCACGTCGGCGAGTCGCCCGATCCGGGCAGTGAACGGGTGGCTCGCGAGCGACTCGGTGTGGACATCTCTCACCAGCGCTCCCAGCAGCTCTCGCCTGAGCACGTCGAAGAATTCGATGTGCTGGTAGCCATGGACCGGTCCAATCAGCGCGCTGCCATGAAATGGGGCGATGAGATTCAACTTCTGCGCGATTTCGAGCCGCTCGGAAACGACCGTGGTCAGGATGTGCCCGACCCGTGGGGCGGAGGCGGTCGGCAATTCGAGCAAGTCTACGATATCGTCTTTCGCTGCACCGAGAGATTGCTCGACGACCTTGTGCAACAATTCGATCTCGATTGAAGATCGTTGAGCTATCGACGGCTTTTCGGTAAGTCTCCGCGCGGTCACGCCGGAGTATCCTATGAGCGACGAACTTCAGAAACTCAGCAAACGAATCCACAACCGAGTCGGAAAACTCCTCAATGATTTCCCGATCCTCGAGGAAGGCGACCGTGTGCTCGTCTGCCTTTCGGGCGGCAAAGACTCTTATACGCTGCTCACCATGCTCGAAGACTTCAAAGCCCGAGCGCCGATTGATTTTTCGCTGGTTGCCTTTCACCTCGATCAAAAGCAGCCCGGATATCCCGAAGGCCTAATGGAAGAATATCTCGCGCAGTCGGGGCTCGAGTACGCCGTCGTCGAAGAAGACACCTACAGCGTCGTCAAAGAGAAGCTTGATCCTGGCGCAACGCCCTGCTCTCTCTGCAGTCGTCTGCGACGTGGGATCATCTACCGACATGCCGAAGAATTCGGCTGCAATAAGATTGCCCTCGGCCATCATCGCGACGACAGCGTCGAGACACTGCTTCTGAACCTCTTTCATACCGGCCAGATACAGGGCATGCCGGCTATCTACACCACAGATGACGGGCGATATGACGTAATCCGCCCCCTGATGTACGTGGCCGAAGAGGATATCGCGCGCTTTGCCGAGCTCATGGGGTATCCGATCATCCCGTGCAACCTCTGTGGTTCGATCGAGGGGCGACGCAAAATGATGAAACGATTGCTCGACGAGCTCGAGCAGACGATCCCCCACGTGCGCAACAGCGTCCTGGCAGCCATGCAGAACGTCCGGACGACACATCTGCTCGACACAGACCTGGTCGGCCTGGAGCCTGCCGATGCTCCGATTCGACCCGGCTGTGATGGACTGAACTCCGAGCTCTTCTAGCACCGCCGGCGGCGCCGTGGCGCGCAACACCATCATCGACACCACGACAGGCTCGCTCTGGGCCAAATGCGTGCAGCTCGCATGGCCTGCGGTTCTGCAGGCATTCCTCGTCAATTTCTACGCGTTCAACGATTTCTTTTTCGTGGGACGCCTCGGTGACGAACTCGCGACCGCAGCACTCTCTTCGTGTTTCGCCATCTTGATCGTGATGGGAATGATCGTCCGGATCTTCCCCACCGGATCGACCACGCTCATCGCTCAATACACAGGCGCACGAGAGCTGGCCTCGGTCGAAAAGACATTTCGCAGCGGTCTCGTGGCGAGCATTGTCTGGGCCTCGCTCTTTGCCATCGTCGCCTATCTGGCTCTGGACTGGATCGTCGCAGTCAATAACGCGACCGAAGCCGTGAGCACCCGCATCCGTAATTATCTAGTCATCATTCTCCTCTCGGCTCCTGCATTCTCTCTCATGTTGGTGGTCGACGGGACCTTTCGAGCCCGTGGCAACACGCGGATGCCGCTGATCCTCGAGTCGGTGAGCCTCGGGGTAAATACGTTTTTGAACTGGGTCCTGGTGCTGGGGAACCTCGGCATGCCGGCCTACGGGATCGAAGGGGCAGCAATCGCCACAGCGATCAGCCGGGCGATTCCGGGCCTC
>CAYFTY010000707.1:0-3085 GCA_964346045.1 uncultured Bradymonadales bacterium
GGAGTCCGTGACCTGCGGATGTTCGACGCTGAAGAGTTCGTCGAAGCGCTCTTCATGTGAATCCGGTATTTCCGAGGTCATGCTTGTCGCGTTTTAAGCGCTTGTGATATACCCGAGCTTGTTCGAATTGTACAAATCAGGAACAGACGGACAGCCCATGTTCACTGGAATTGGTTCGCGTCGCGTTATGTCCCCAGACCGGGCGCGACTTTTTGCCTCGCTGGCTTTATGTCTTGCTGCGGTCTTCACGTTGAGTCTGGTGCCTGACACCGCTGAGGCTCAGCGAGTACGCGCGAAATTCGATGATAAGGTCCATGTCGTGCAGCCGAAGCCTGTCTTGCAGAAAGGCCGCTTCGAGCTTGCTCCGCGATTTGGAGGCTCGATCAACGATGATATCTATCAATCGTTCCGACTCGGTGCGACCGCGAATTTTCACATCTCCGAATCCTTTTATGTCGGCGGACTTTTCGACTGGTATAATTTCGGCGATGCACTCGGCGGCCCGACAAATACCTTCGAGTCGCTGAATACCGAAACCGGGGCTTCGACCGACACTGCTCGCATCAACTACACGGGTGGCCTCGAGGTCGGATTCGTGCCGTTCTGGGGCAAGTTCTCGTTCTTCAACAGCGCGCTGATTTTCTATGATTTCGCCGTTTCGGCGGGTGGTCTCTGGGTCGACGCCGAGAGCATCGCGGTCGGCAGCGCCAGTGGAAAGCCGGGCGGAACGATTGCGCTTACCGGCCGGCTCTTTCTGAATAAGTGGATCGCCCTGAATCTCGAAGTGCGGGACGTCATTTTCCTGCAGGACCTCATCAACGCGAGTGACTCGTTCACCAACGTCGTCTCGGTGGGGGCCGGGTTCAGTTTTTACCTTCCGACCACCTTCGAATACTCCGAGAAGCTCGTAGACGCTCCCTCCAACTAACCTGGAAGCTCTTCGCAGCGCTTTGACTGCTTCATTCGAGGAACTCGATGTTTCGCAATAAGATTGGCCTGATGATGGCAGTAGCGACCATGGCGATGGTGTTTTCGCCGACCGTGGTCATGGCACAGAAAACCGAGGCGAATATCTCGGGTGGCGACATGGTCCGTCGTAAGCTCCTCTATCGCTCGACGCGATTCGAGGTTGCGCCGCAGATTGGCTTTACCATGGCCGATTCCTACCGACGCAATATGCTCGTCGGTGCGAGCTTCATGTATCACCTCACCAATGAATTCAGCATCGGTGCGACGGGCAATTTCGGGGTTTTGCAGCTCGCGACAGACCTGAGTGACAACCTCGAGCAAACCTTAGAGGCCCGAAATCCTGCGTCGCTTGCAGAGCTCTCGTACAGCTTCATCCAGTGGCAAGCTGACCTAGGACTGCAGTACGTTCCTATCTTTGGAAAATTCACGATTTTGAAGTCGACGACGATCAACTACGACTTCCATATGGGAGCCGGGGTCACGATTGTCGGAGAGGGGGTCGAGGCGGCCATCGATGGTGGAGCTGAGGACGACGCGATCTCGGGCACGAAGCCCGGCGGTCTGCTTCAATTCGGGGTGCGTTTTTATCTCTCGGATATGCTCTCGCTGAACCTCGAGATGAAGAACCTCTTCTACAGCCAGGCTGATATCAGCCGCGGAACTGCGGATTCATCGTTCGGCAACCGGGTCATGCTCGGGGCTGGAGTTGGAATCTTCTTCCCGGGTGAGGTCAAGATTTCGCGCTGATAAGCAGCGCGGCGCTCGCACGGAACACGATACAGGGTTCGAATGTTCGAGATGAAGGTCGAACACGAGCCCTTTTTCATCGAGCCGCATGAACTTTCTTCGTCGAGCCCAGCGAGCCTATGAACGGGATGACGTCGTTCGTGCGCTGATGGTCCTGATTCAGGGACTGAGACGACATCCTGAAAACGCGGAAGCTGTCGACACGCTTCTTCGATGGTACGGCGTCGAATCGCCGCGGCCGGGGCTCGAAAAAGACGTGATCGAGGCGCTGCGCCTGCAGCCCGATGCAAGCGACCTCATGTCGACCCTCGTCGACAATCTCAATCATCTCGGGCGTCGCTCGATCGCTTCGAATCTTCTACAGCATGGCGCGGCGGCCGGCCTCGACTACATCCCGCCGCCCGAGCCTGAGCCCGCAGAATTGCCTGAGGACGAGGTCGAAACCGAGTTTCCCGTCGAGGCCGACGAGCCAGTTCCGGCCATTCAGGTCGAGGAAGAAGTCGAAGCGATGGCGACCGACGAGGTTGTGGCCGAGCCCGAAGATGCTGAGGCGCCCGTCGATGAAGCCGTGCCTTCCCCGTCAGCTCCTTCGAATGCGCAGCTACCGGCTCGCGAGGCGTCTGAAGAGGTCGAGAAGCAACCGCGCACGAGTGCTCGAGATGACAAGAACGGGCGAAGCATGCGATCTTCAGTATGGCTTGCGCTCGGCGCGCTTTTCATGGGGTTTCTCGCCTACCAGGGATGGGAGATTGCCCGTCGGGCCTCGATCTCGGCTCGCGTCGATGCTGCATTCGAGACATACGATCCGCTGCGTCCGCAACCGTGGAAAGACGCGGTCGAGGAAGTCCGTTCTGCTTTTCCCCGAGACCCCGAATATCGAGAGCTGGTTCAATTTGCCGCCGCACTCGAGGGCGGGGAGCTCGACGAGCGACCCTTCATCGAAGATCCAATAAGTCCGTGGGGGCTCGCTTCCAATGTCGTGACAGCCGTCGAAAAGCAGAGTTGGGAACGGCCATTACGAGATGCCAAGCGTCTCGAACTCCTCCATCCCGACGAGCCACTCGCGGATTGGCTCTATGTGCGCATCTATGAGGCTCGTGGTGAGCTCGACAAGGCTCGCGAGTACAGTGCATCACTCTCCAGCAAACACTCGAGTTTCGCCGCCGGCGCACTCGCTTCTGTGCGAATCGCCTTGCGCAGGGGCGACGCCTCTGAACTCTCAGCGGCTCTGGAGCGGCTCGAAAGGCTCGACGGGCAGCATCCGTACCTCGTCCTCAAAGCGGTCGAACTTCCGGGTCAGGACGCCTATTTTTCAGCGCTGGCGCCCCCCGACGAGTGCAGCCTGGCGAGCCTTGCGCGACCCGTCGGT
>CAYFTY010000708.1:0-3074 GCA_964346045.1 uncultured Bradymonadales bacterium
ACCCCAGAAGCTGTCGAGTATCGCCCGAACCCGAATACCAGGGCGAAAGAATATGGTTCGTCTCTCGAACTTTGCGTTCGCCAACCCCCGACTTTTGCAGGAACTTCTGGAGTTGGTCGGCAGTGCGTTTGACGGCATTCGATGCGTCGACGGGTTTTTCTTCGATGCGAAAGACCAGAAAGTCGATCGTGGCAAAATCGGGATCGGCCCTCACTACGCAGGTGCCAAAGGTGCTGATGCCATGTGGGTTCTGAATGGACTGATTCAACATGATTGCCTCTCGAGAGGACGGTCGTTAGGCTGCCTGCGCTCGTGTGATGATGCACAGGTGATGCTCGGCCCGTTTCCGACCGCATCGTCCGATATGAATCGCTACGTCCGAAACGCTAAGCTGTCGCGGACACGACGTCAACGCAGTAGATCGGGCTGACTTTTTCGAGCTTCACCAGAGGCGTCTGGACACTCGGGTTGAATTTTCTACGCTCCTTGACGTCTGAGAAAACCCAAGCCGTATTTAAATCGAATGGAATACACTCTGGAGAAATCATGAAACGCCTGACTATCCTCGTAATTCTGGCTGTCCTGGGAGCGTTGGCCGCATGTGGCGGCCCCCAGGATCCCGAAATGAAAATGACCGGTGAGCAACTCGGCCCCAATCTCAAAGGCCCGCGCGATGGAGTTTATCTACGTGCCTCGTTCGACGATGACCCCACGCATTTCGTGGGACGGTTCATCTCCAACGACGTCGCGGCCACCGACGTGGACGAAAACCGAGGGATTCAGACCGAATGCACGAAATTTGTCACCTATAAAGAGGTGAATGCCTCGGGCAATTTCGACGAGTATTACAACAGCTCGAGCGAAGTCAGCGCAAACCTGGGCATTCAGACGCCCGTTCAGGAGGTTGCAGATCAGGCTCCCGGTGGTCAGGGGAATTTCGGGCAATCTTCGGGCACCGAGATTCGCGTGCAATACGATCTGCAGAAAAAGATCGTGGCGAATGTCGAAGACCCCGCCGGTTTTGAAAAATGCTGCAATTCGGCACCCGGCAACTGCACCGATACCTACATCGGTGAGTTCTGGCACGGCACGGGCACGATCTTCGAAAAGACCGGCAAAGCCACCAACGCAGACGTCTCGGCTGCGGCAACGCAGGGTCAGGGCGGTCTGCAGGTCGCCGATGGTTGGGTCTGGCGTCGCGGCACCGAATTCCAGGACGTCTACTTCGCGTTCCGCGTCATGGACCGAATCGCCACCGACGATTGCGCATGGGCCAATCAGCTCCCCAAAAGCGACGATGGACAGTTTTTCGTCGGCGTTTCAGCGCCGTCGCCGAGCGAAGATATTGCTCGCACCAATGCGATGAAGAACGCTCGAACGCAGGTCGTAAAATATCTGGGTGAGAGCATCGTCGCCAAATCGAAGACTAACTCGGGCGTGGTCGAAGGCTATGTGCAGGACGAGAACGTCGTGACCTCGGTTGCGCAGGGAATCGCCTCGTTCGTCAAAGACGATCGCTACTGCAAAGCCGAAAAACTCGAGACCCCCGAGGGCCTGAAATACAAGGTCAAGGTGCTTGCGTTCTTCCCGCAAGACAAGCAGCAAGAGGCCGAAGCTGCCACCGCTGATGCCGTCGAGAAGAAGATGGAAGAGGACGGTAAGCTCACCCCCGAGGCCAAGAAGGAACTCGAAGACATCAAGGCGGGGCAATGAGCATGCGTAGCTTTGTAGGAATCATTCTCGCAGCGGCGCTCGTAGCCGGTCTGACGGCCTGTGGAAGCATGAAGGCTCCCACCTACGAGCCCGTCAACAAAAGCCTGCTTCAGCAGCGGCAGGCAAATCCAGGGCTGAGCGGATGGCCTGATCTCGCGACCTGGGAAGAGGGTGAGCCCTCTCCCGAGGACGTCGCGGTGATCGTGGCCGTCGAGAATTACGCGTTCTTGCCGCCTGTCGCGGGAGCTGTCGCCAACGCCACAGACTGGGAGGCCTACTTCCGTACTCATCGCGGCATGGACGATGTTTTCGTGCTGACGAATCAGCAGGCGACACGTGAGGAGATTACGCGTTTTGCCCGTCAGGCTTCTTCCGAAGCAGGCGCCGAATCGACGGTCTGGTTTGTCTTCATCGGCCATGGGGCATCGCTCACCGATGGCAGTGATGGCGCGATGATCGGTATGGATGCTCAGCAGACCATCACAAGCATCGAGGCGCGCAGCGTCAAGCGAACTGAGTTGCTGGACACCCTCGAAGCCGGACCTCAAGAGAATACGGTCGTCGTGCTCGATACGTGCTTCAGCGGCCGCGACCCCGAGGGTAGGCTCCTCGCCAAGGGAACCCAACCCGTGGTGCCGGTCGATAGCGCGCCGCAGACAGGCGCGGGCACCGTGATTCTCTCGGCTGCAGCGAGCAATCAGGTCGCCGGACAGCTGCCGGGCGCTGAGAGGCCCGCATTCTCGTATCTTTTGCTCGGAGCCCTGCGAGGTTGGGCCGACGATGGCGATGGCGTCGTCAGTGCTGATGAGGCCATCGATTACACCGAGCGTCAGTTGCGCCACGTCAAAGGTCGGCAGCAAACGCCGGGGCTCGATGGTACGGGCATGGTCCCGCTGGCCAGTGCCAGTGAAGGCGACCCCGGGGTCGTCGAACTCATGAAGGGCAATGTCGCTTCTCCCGTGGCCGAACCCATGGACCTGCCCAGCGGAACTCTGCTCGATTCCAAAGCAGGTCTCTACTTCGTGAAACCTCAGGGATGGATCTTTCAGCCGATCGGCATGGGACTCATCGTCTATATGCGTTCGATCAAAGGCGGCAGCACGCTTGAGCTCTACAAGCAGGAAATGGACGAGGGCATGGCTGCGGGATGGTTCGACATGCGGCCAACGCCCGATGCAGAATTGATTCGAGACGCGCGAAAAGTCGATTACGGACCTGTCCCCGGATTCGAGAGCGAGTATCACATCTCGGCGGCCGACTACATCAACGCGGGTGACCCGGATGCGGCGCCGAC
The DNA here is from genome assembly GCA_964346045.1 of uncultured Bradymonadales bacterium. GTDB lineage: Bacteria > Myxococcota_A > Bradymonadia > Bradymonadales > Bradymonadaceae > CAYFTY01. Next base: position 3,008 of record CAYFTY010000708.1, read on the forward strand.
GGGAGCCGTGGTTTGGGTGTGGGAGGCCTACGCTCGCGGAGCGGGCTGGCGCGTTACGCTGACCGTT
>CAYFTY010000709.1:0-3073 GCA_964346045.1 uncultured Bradymonadales bacterium
GGTGAGTTATTCATCGCCGGCGAGGCGGGCGAGCGGCTTGGTGTGCGCAATTCGGGCGCAACGATCATCACCGAAGGTTGCGGCGACCACGGCTGCGAATACATGACGGGTGGAATCGTGCTCGTGCTCGGTTCCACCGGCTACAATTTTGGTGCGGGAATGAGCGGAGGTGTCGTTTTCGTGCACGACCCCGAAGGACAATTTCCAGAACGACTCAACGACGAGCTGGTCGTGGCGCGCCGCGCGGGCGATAACGAACGTGAGGCGCTGGTCGAGTTGCTGCGTAAACATTACGACGCGACGAAGAGTCGAAGGGCAGCCCAGGTGCTCGATGGCGGCGTCGACCCGGGCGAGTTCTGGCTCGTCGTGGCGCGCTGAGCCGACCACGTCAGGCCGCGCGTCAGGTGCTGAAAGACAAATCAATAAAAAAGCCCTCGAGGATAGACCTCGAGGGCTTTTCTGATCTCGCTTCGAATCAATCGACCGGTTCGACACCGTTGATGACGGCGCCGTAGGTTTCGAAGGTTGCACCGATCGAGAAGGCGTTCGGCGTTCGGTCACCGGTCGTGTCGACATCGGTGAAAGCAGTTGCGGCGGACAGGCCACCGCAGGCCGTGCTGAGAGTGCCTGCCAGTTCGGCGCAGGTATCATCTCCGGCTTCGGTGCATGCGGCCTCATCCGGAGTTCCGGTGCACGAAAGTTCGACGGCATCGGCGTCGTAGTTGACGAGGTCGCCTTCGATTCCAAAGCACTCGCATCCGGCTGCAGCGCCATTGAATGCATTGCCGAGATCTTCGAGCGTTACGACACCGCCGAGACGTCCCTGAACGAGTGCGACGCCATTCTCGACCGAACTATTCTCGGTATCGACTGAAGCTTCGATCTGCGTCTGGGTGATGGTGAGGCTGAGCGTCGTTCCGAAAAGCTCGAGCGAGAGAACGAAAACACCCGGGCCGGCAGCGACGTCGGTTCCGGTGAGTGTTGCGTCGGGCAGGTAGGCCTGTGCCTGAGCGGTGTCGCCGTCAAACGATGCCGGGTTGATCAAGACGAGGTTTCCACCCATTGGGTCGAGCATCGTCGTCGCTGCGTCTAGCGAACCGACGTAGAAATTCACCGTGAACTGCGCGTCGGCGTCGAGAGCCGTGAGGCCCTGATGCTCGAGGACGACGATGAGATCACCGGAGTCGATGCTCGCCGCAATGGTATCGTTGATTTCGCTGAGCTCGGTGAGAAATCCAATGACGTCTGCCAGACCGCTATCTGGATCCTGGTCTCCGTCGGGAGTATTCTCGTCGTATTCGAAGCAGCACTCACCGTCTTCTTCGAGTACGAGGGTCGCGAGAACAGAGGACGGAGCCCACTCGACATCTGCAGGGTTGTCAGCGCAGCGCGCGGGCGGATTCGGATCGTCACAGCTGGGGGGCGGCTCAAAGATTGGAACCGTGAAGTTATTCGTGTTGTTCTGGTTGTTGGTGTTGTTCTCGTTGTTCGTGTTGTTCTGGTTGTTGGTGTTGTTCTCGTTGTTCGTGTTGTTCGCGTTATTGGTGTTGTTGACGTTGTTCTGGTTGTTGCTGTTATTCGTGTTGTTCGACGACGAGTCATCGTCACCGCAACCAAACGCGGCCAGACACGCAACCATTGTCATTACCAGACTTAGCTTGAACTTCTTCATCGATTCGCCTCCAGATGTGCCGAGTCAAAAATTGCGACTCGGTCTTTCTTAGTAGGGTGTGGGCCATCTATCCTTGAGATGAGGCGGACCCTAGCAAAGGACTGACAGACGGGTCAAGTTTACGTTTTCGCCAGCATATAAGCGAGGGATCCGCATATGGCTATCAGAAGAAGGACCGCCCGGATCGGGATATTCGGACCGCTGGTCGTCGCAGTGCTGGTCTCGATGGCGCTGATCGCATGCGACCGAGAGCAGGCATCCAGAGAAGAACGGCCCCGATCCGACGAGAGCCAAAACGCGAGGTGGACTTCGACGTTCGACGGCAAGGGCATTGTCGAATGGCTCAGTCCTGCAGATGGCCGCTATCTCGTCATGCGCGCATTCGACCGTGACACCGATGAGAACGGCCGCATCGAGGTTCGCATTGGACAACATGGCGAGCCCGAGGGCGACGAGCCGCGCTTAGTTCTGGTCGATACACGCACATCGGATACCCAGATACTCGAAGCTCTCTTCGCCACAGGCGGGCACCCGTGGCTTGCGTTCCGAAGAAAGGCCAGAGACCGGCCCGAGGTCGTGCTTCTCGACACCGGCTCGGGCATGAGTGAGGTGCTCGATGGAGTCACCACAGTCGACGATGCAAATCCATGTCTTGGTCCGCGAGGTGTGTCTCTCTCGCCTGACGGTCGAGCGATTGCGTCGATCGAAAGCGACGAGCGTTCGATACGCATCGGAGCGACCCGGAAGCTCGAGACACTCGAGCGAGTCGAGGTTCCGGGGCGAGTCTGGCGCATCGAAAGTCTGACCGAAGACTGGTCTCTCGTTCATCTGGTCGAGAATGAATTCCCACGCGCCAAAACGACCTGTGTTTGTTCATGGTGTCGTGGCATCGCGACCAGTCTGGGTTCGTACGGGTTTGAAGGAGAGTGGGAGTCTGTACTGGTATCTCGATCAGGACAGATTCTCGAGTTTTCGGGTTCGATGCCAAAACCCATTTCGAAGGATGTCATGTTTGACCAAGAATCTCGGGAGGGCGGCCTGCGGCGCATCGAAGCGAAGGGAAAATCAGTCCTCGAGAACGCCCCCCCGGTGCCTGGGGTGGATACCCGGTTCGTCGTCGGGGTGATGGGGGCCGGCCAGTTCGTCACGGTCGAAGATTCAGGGCAGAGATGGCTCGCTGACGGTCTGGGTGGGCGGCAACCGCTACCGTCTGAGGTGCGTATCAACGATTACGGAATCCGCCGTCACCTCGACCGGGCTTGGAATTCCCATCTGCTGGTGCGACGGGTGGCCGAAGAGCATTCATTGGTGAGCCTCGATCTCGAGTCCGGTCGGGTGCGCCCTTCGACCACCAGTCACCGAGCCGGGCCGGTGCATCCAATGGGCTGGGTCTTAGTGGCC
>CAYFTY010000710.1:0-3059 GCA_964346045.1 uncultured Bradymonadales bacterium
AGTGAATATATGGAAAAGCATTCGGTTGCCCGTTTGATCGGGGCGCCCCCGGGCTACGTTGGATACGATGAGGGTGGTTATCTCACCGAAAATGTCCGTCGACGCCCGTACTCGGTCGTGCTCTTCGATGAGATCGAGAAGGCTCATCAGGATGTGTTCAACGTCTTCTTACAGATTCTCGACGATGGACGGCTCACCGACGGGAAGGGACGCACGGTCGATTTCAAAAATACCGTCATCATCATGACGTCGAATATCGGAAGTCATTTCATCCAGGAGTATGGCCTCGACGAACCCGAGAAAGCCGAAGAACTGGTGACCGACGAGATGGAGCGTACCTTCCGGCCCGAGTTTCTGAATCGTGTCGATGACATCATTCTCTTCACGTCTCTGACGCGGGAGGACATGAAGCAGATCGTCGATATTCAACTCGAACGGTTTGCCGACCTCTTGATCCAGAAGAATCTCAAGCTCGAGCTCACCGAAGAAGCCAAGGCTCACCTGGCTGATCTCGGATTCGACCCGGTTTACGGGGCTCGCCCGCTCAAGCGCGTGATTCAAAAGGAGCTGCAGAACGAGCTCGCCAAGTACCTACTCGCCGGCGAATATATGCCGGGCGATACGGTGGTCATCGGGATGGCCGGAGGCGAACTCACATTCGACCGAATCGTCTTCGACGAAACGGGGAGCTGACCGTCAGCATCGCTCGATTGGACCCCTCGCATTGGCGAGGGGTTTTGTATTTTGAGCACCGGTGGGTTTAAGTAGGGAGATAACCCGAGGAGGTAGCCTTGCTCACACTCGACGTGATGAAAGAGATCGAGCTCACCCCCGTTCCTGTGGCGCAGAAAGCGGTGGCGTGGCTTCTCCGCGCAAATTATCGGTTTCCCACGACACGCACGAAAATCACGGTCGAGAATTGGGAGAATCTGCCGCGAGATGGCCGTCCGGTCTACCTCGCGATGAATCATACCGATCGCTATAACTACTGGCCCTTTCAGGTGCAGCTCTGGAAAGAGAAAGACATCTTTACGGCCACCTGGGTCAAAGGGAAATACTACAATCACCCCGTGACGCAGCGCTTCATGGTCTGGACCAACAATATCCCGACGCCGTCGCGGGGATACGTGCTCACGGCCGATGCCGCGGGCGTGATCGGAGCGCCCGAAGGTGACCTCTACAGGCTGCTTCGCAACGCCATCGAGGCGAATTGGAGTGAGGATGAGCTCAACGAGGCTGCGAGTGAGGCGGGCAAAATCGAAAAGGTCGAGCGGCTGCAGCATACTCCGCGCGACATGCTCGGCCTCGAATTCGACCCGTCGCGGCACACCTATGTCGAGCGGCAGCGAGAGGTCTTCCGCCGGATGATGGACGAGTTCATTCAACTCAACGAACAGGCGTTCTCGGCCGACCTGCGCATCCTCGTATTTCCCGAAGGCACGCGCTCGGTGACCCTGGGAGAGGGCAAGCCGGGGCTGGCCCAGATGGCACTTCGGACAGGTGCGACGATCGTTCCCGTCGGGTGTAATGGGTCGAATCTCGCGTACCCGTCGGATAGCCCTCTCTCGAGCGGAGGAAAAATCGTCTATCGCATCGGTGAGCCATTGACGCCCGAAGACGAGCTTGCCGCCTATCGCATCGACGACGACTTCAGGCCCTTCACCGACGAGGCGCATGCTTACAACGACAAATTCGAGGCCGTAACCGACGTGGTGATGGAGCGTATCGCCGGTCTTCTCGATCCCGAATATCTCGCCGGCGACGGCACGGCCGTCAAAGGTGCGAACCGGTTCCTCTGAGCCATCCGAGCAACGTTCTCGCGCATCGCCGGGTTCCAGAGAGCCGTCTATCGATCTCTTCGAAGCAGATTGTCGCAAGAAGCTGCGCCCGCCGCGGATAGTTGTTAGTATGAGAAAGCTCACCCGCGCGAGGTTAAATCATGAAGCGTCTGTTGGTCGTGTTATTCGCTCTGAATTTCCTATCGTTTGCAACTGGTTGTGCCGGTTGTGAGGACGATACAGGTCTGATCAACGAGAATAACCGAGCCGATGCGGGCGACAATAATGGCTTTGACGTCGGCGAAGAAACCGACGGCGGCGACAACAACATGACCGACGATATGGGCATGTCCGAGGACATGGGCGGCGGTTCAGACGACGCGGGCAGCTGTCCGAACGTGGTCTGCGATGAGGTTTGCTGCGAGTCGGGTCAAGAGTGCTTCAACGGATTCTGCGTCGACCCCTGTCCGGGCACACGATGCGGCCCGACCTTCGATATCTGTTGTACCGGGGCTGACCTTTGCCTCGGAGACGCCTGCGTAACGCCGGCCGGCGATTGCACGGTGACCGAAGATTGTGAACTCGAAGAAATCTGTGAGCCGACGGTCGGGAAATGTGTGCCTCGCGACGCCGTCGAGGTCTGTGAGTTCATTCCTCCGGTCGTCCCATTTGCTCCTGAGGTAGGTTGTACGTGGCCTAGCGGCACACCGACGGTTGCCGGAAACAGCACGCGCGTCGTCGTGGCGCCGATCGTGGGCAATCTCACAGACGATAACGGCGATGGCCTCACCAATACCGAGGATAGCCCCGAGATCGTCTTCCTCTCGAGGACGCCACGCTGTTGCAATAAGCGCGGAACGCTGCGCATCGTCGACGGACAGTGCAACGCCGACGGTACGATGAATACGATCGCATCGCTGCGCTCGGTGGTGATGACCAATGACAATGCGCCGGCGCTTGGAGACCTCGACGGCGACGGTGTTCCCGAAATCGTCGCGGTTCGGGGCGAAGGCCTGAATTCGAATGATAAAGTTACACCCGAAGGTCTCGTCGCATGGAAGCGAATGACAGACGACGGCACTTCCTGGGCGCCTCTCTGGGAAAATGACACGTACCCGACGTGGGATGTGCATACGCGAGGGGGAGCCACGATCTCGATTGCTGACCTCGACGGCGACGGAAACCCTGAAGTCATCGTCGGCAATGTCGCATTGAACGGACAGGACGGCACGCTCAAGTGGGATGGCGTCGCCGAGAGCAACGGCATGGGCGGAATCGGCA
>CAYFTY010000711.1:0-3058 GCA_964346045.1 uncultured Bradymonadales bacterium
CGGTGACACTCACCATCATGGTGAAACGCGTGTCACCGGTGCCGTTCAGGGCTCCGACTCCCGTCATCGCGACGGCGTCGAAGACCTGAAAGAACGCGGCCAGGATCAAGAGCTTCGAGCCGAGGGCCAGAATCTCGGGATCGGTGTTGAAGAGTGCGATCAGCGTCTCTGGGAATGCCCAGAAAAACACGCCCATCACACCCATCAGTGAGACTACGAGATCATACTGACCACGATGGGCCAGGCGACTCGCGAGACTTCGCGAACGCTTCCGTGTTCGCTCTCTTTTGCGTTTGGCGATTCCATCACTGCCTCCTCGGCTCGACTTTTCTCGAGCGGTTTGAGGACGAGTTCTGGAACCAGCGGGGGTTGGCTTCGATCGCCGCAAAACACAACCAAAAAAACCGCCGGTTCCGGGGAGGAGCCTGCGGCTTCTTCGGTTTAGCTATGCAGCTGGAACGTTAGACGCAAGACCTCACAGGGCACGGGACAATGTCATCGAAGCACACCGCATACGGGCGTACGTCGATCGACATCGTCGTCATCTTCTGCGTGAATTGCGTCGTCATGGACGTTCCTTCTCGAGTTCTAAACGGGTGGGTTTTGCGATCCACGAATCAAGCGGTAACGAGAATCAGATGGGCTGGCAAGCGTTTTTTCTGAATGGTGGTTCAATGAGTGCTGAGACTTTTTCAGTGGCGAACCCAAGACCCGCGATCCGCTCATTGCCCCCGAGATAGCCGGCGCACGAATTCCTCTTCGTCTACGTGCTCGGCTACGACCATCATCTCATCTTCGCCAAACTCGAGGATGAAATGGTGTAGTCGCGAGTCGCCAGTTTGAAGCAAGACGCCGCCCAGACGATCAGATGGATTGGTCTCGCTCATGAACCTCAATCGCGGGATGATTTCGTGGATCGCGTCTTTGTGGCCGATCCGACGCACAGGGTCAGACTCTGATAAAAGCTCGAGCAACGGACGCCGAAATCGCGGGTCTGTCGATGTCACCGGGCGAGCAATTAGAGCGTTTTTCTCGCGGCTGCGTATGGTTTCTATGAGGAAGATATTTGTGAGTGCCTCGACCAAATGCTCCCGCGAAGGCAGCCAATATGCCGAGTCCTGGTCCCAGAATTCATCACAAGTCTGATCCGAGATGGACTCGATGAACTTCATAAAATCAGGCACTTCGATGGTGCGTGGCACCAGGGTGCGACCTGTCACCGCTTCGAGGTCGGTCATGGCCTGCATGTCGAAGGGATCCACCATACCCACGACCAACCGTCTTGCTTCGAGCTTCAGAGGAATCGCACCGCGGCCATAGAGAAATGCGGGCGAGACAAGATCGACCGCTTCTTGCGTCGTTCTGACGATATCGAGCCGAGGTTCGCCGGCCTTCTCGGCCAGAAGTTCGGCGATTGAGCGAGCGTCGAGCCCGAAGTGCACCGATACGACGACCGGGTTGAAGCCGACTTCGATGTAAGGCTCGACCTTCAAAAGGAGGTCGTCATCAACGAGTCCGGCTTCTCGCAAAATTCGAAGAGTCGTAGACATCGATAAAGATTGTATCGGGGCGAAACGTGTGCGCAAAGTGCGCACGAGGGGCATACCCCGCATTGTGGCAGAGTTCCGAAACGGACCTTTCGTGGAGTGCGGGAGCTGCGTGACAGCATGCCGTCGATCGGGGTGTAGAGTCCCCGATCGCCAGATCGATCTTGTGGCGTAGATGACACAGGCTGAATGAAGAGGCATCCTGCAAGGTGCCACCCAAGACCAGAAGTATCTGTTATTTATTAGTTTTATTTGTCATGGCCACAATCGCGAGATCTTGGCGTAGCACTTGCACCCACATGTAGGCGTCTGTGAGGTGAGAGGCGACTATGAAGAATGCAGCCCTGGTCAAAATCGTTGTAGTGACGCTGGTCCTGCTCCTGCCGGCGCTCGTATTCGCGCGACCTCACAGAGTCGATCAACTGCCGAATAACGAGTACGGCTGCAATATCTGCCATAACGATACGGGTGGATTCAACGAGGTCGGCTTCGATAGCGTGAATCACATCGACGATAATGGCGACCTCGTCTGGTCGACGCTCGCCGCCGAAGATAGTGATGGGGACGGATACACCAATGGTCTCGAGCTCGGGGATCCGAATGGTACATGGCAGATCGGTGATCCCGATCCGTCGGCGGCCACGAGCGACCCCCGCGATGCCAATGATAATTTCTGCGGAAACGGTTCTTTCGAGGGCAACGAAGAGTGCGATGGCATGAGCTTCAACGGCGAGACCTGCGATACGCTGGGGCTCGGCGGGGGCACGTTGCGCTGCAACCCGACCACCTGCCAGTTCGATGTCACGGCCTGCGGCGGTGGATCATGCGGGGACGGCATGAAGCAACAGGACGAAGACTGCGAGGGCATGGACCTCGGAGGCGCGACCTGTGAAGCGCTCGGCTACGATGGTGGAGTCCTTTCATGCACCTCGCGATGCACCTTTGATACCCTGAGCTGCTCGGGCACAAACGATAGCGAAGGACCGGGCTTCTCACTCTGCGGCGACGGGCTTCAGACAGGCATCGAGGAATGTGACACCTTTGATATGGGTGGCGAAACCTGCCAGTCCCTCGGTTGGGAAGGCGGCATGCTCAATTGCACTTCGAGCTGCACCTTCAGCTACACGCAATGCGAGGGACCGCCTTCAACCGAAGGCGAGGATGAGAATGCCAGACCCGCAGACGATCCCGAGCCAAGCCCGGGTGGAATCTCAGAGCCAACTCAAAACCCGGTATCAGAATCGATTGATTTCCAGGGCCGAGCATGCGCGGTCGGCGGAGCAGGGAATGTCGCCCCGAGCGCATTGATTGTGCTCTTCATCGGCCTTGGTCTGATGCGCCGACGCCTGCACCTGGCGCGACGGGTCGAAAGCGGCGCACGCTGAAATCACCCGTAGAGAACCCGATGTGGCGGTGCTCCTCGCAAAGCGCCGAGAATACGCTCGGCCGAGCGGCGCGCACCTGCAATATTGCGTGCGACCGGGCCGAGCTCGAGTTCGGCGAGCGGCCCA
>CAYFTY010000712.1:0-3058 GCA_964346045.1 uncultured Bradymonadales bacterium
ACTCGTCGACAAGTTCGCCCACACGCGATTCGAGCCGAGTGGATTTACCAACAATCCGCGGATCCGCATCGCCAAGTCGGTCACCGACTAAATTTTCCGATGGCTCGCTGACAAATTTCTCTCGGAGATTCCAAGGGTGTCTACCTGAACACTGATCAGGAACCATGGCGTCCGGGTGAGTCTCTCGAAGAGCGAGACGTCGAAGGCGAGACGGCACAGGTTGCCTCGGATGACGAAGGCGCGTTCGCCAAAGCCAGGGAAGGAGAGGTCGTCTATCAGGCCGAGTCGAGAAATAGCGTCTTCACGCTGCAGGCCGACGCACCTCCTTGCACCGTGTGCGGAACCATCATGGTTCGATCTGGCGCATGCTATAAGTGCCAGAATTGCGGTGCGACGAGCGGCTGTTCCTGATTTGAAGTACCGACGTATATCAGCGGCGCAGGCCTTCGGGCTTGCGCCGTTTTTTTGTGGACTCGAAACGATTATCCTCGCCGCGATGAGACATTGCCTCCTCATATTGATCTTCGTGCTGGTCTCCATCCCGATCGGCTGCGATCGAGATGTGCTCGATGATCTCGAGAAGAGAGTGCGGGAAGACGATACACGCCGCACTCATGCGGCCACCTACCTGGCCATTGGCGTCACTCAACGAGCCCATCGAGTGGCCGACGAGATTCAAAGGTCGCAGGATCCACGTTGTGCTCGTCTTCTTCCGAGCGTGAATCGATTCGAGCTGCGTATCGAGCGGAAACGAGGTGAGACGAACGATGCAGTCTATCAGGAAGAGCGCGTTTTCAGCCGGGATGCTGGCGGCCGTATTCGACTCACGCAGAAAGGGCGATTCCAGACACCATGGGATGAAGAAAGCACATTTCAAAACGCCATCTTCGTCGACCATGACAAGATTCTGATACGCGATGATCAGGCGGAGATCTGGTATCGCAATGACGACCTTGCTGAGACGACCGTTCAGGATAATGCTCGTGGGATGATGCAGGTATTGCTCGATGCTGTTGCTGGATGGCAGCGCCAGAGCGCGAGATGGATACCTGGAGAAGAGCGTCTTCGATGTGAGCCAGTATCAGGGAGCGGGGATTCGGCATGGCTTGCCCGCTTCGAAGGCCGTGGGAAGATCGTCGAGGCGAGCTTCGTCCATGAGACGGCTACGAATCGCCGAAAATTCGACGCTACCTGGAAGCTGGACAAGGGGTATGAGCTTGTCGTCAGCGCCCGAGAGAACTGGTCGTTCGAACCCATCGCCGATATGGTGGGGCCAGCGCCGGACTCGGTGATGGTTGTGGAGCGCGACCGATCTCTCTTCGAAGCGCATCAGGTCGTTCGAGAGCTTGTGGATGATGCGGTGCTGACCCAAAACGAGGCAGATCGTGAGAAGTGAATTAGCAGATGCGCAGCACTGGGTGGTTAAGATCGGGAGCGCGGTTCTCTTGCGGGACCAACGACATATGGATCGCCCAACCTTTGTGTCGCTGGTCAAGTCTGTCGACCAACTCCTACGACTCGGACATCGCGTTACGCTCGTATCTTCGGGGGCAGTAGCCCTGGGACGACAGCTCCTCGCCTCGGAGCAAGAACTCAGCGACCTGCCGTCGCTGCAAGCCCTGGCGGCGCTCGGCCAGGCCCGACTCATACGTCAATACGATGAGGAATTTCGCGAATACGGCCGGCGTGCCGCCCAGATTCTCTTTGGAAGATCCGATCTCGATCGCCGACAGGGATTTCTGAATGCGCGGATGACGCTCGAATCGGTCCATCGGCTGGGCGCTGTGCCCATCATCAACGAGAACGACACCGTGGCGACCGAAGGACTGCGTTTTGACGATAATGACGAGCTCGCGGCGATGGCATGTGGATTGGTCCAGGCCGACGTTCTGGTGATTCTATCGGACGTAGAGGGTGTTTTCGACGTCGAGCTCGTCGATGGTGAGCGCCACTTCACGGAACGCTTTGCAGAGATCAACGTCGATGACCCGCGACTCGAGGAGGTAGCAGGACCCTCTGAAAGCGGGATCGGTCGCGGAGGAATGATCTCAAAGTTGGCTGCCGCCAGGGCGGCGACGCGGCTTGGGATCCCAACGGTGATCGCACCCGGAAAGAGGATCGGCGTCCTCGAGGCTCTCCGCGAGGGTGAGGATATCGGTACGTTGATTCGACCCGGAGAGATTCAGCTTCAGGGCCGAAAGGTCTGGTTGGGCTCGAGCGCGCTCGCGGTTGGTCAACTCTATTGTGATGGCGGGGCGAAGTCGGCGGTCGTGAATACCGGGGCAAGTTTACTCGCTCCTGGCATTACTGGCGTAGACGGAGACTTCGTCGAGGGAGCAGTCGTCGAACTGATTGATCCCGAGGGAAAGATATTTGCCCGAGGAATCGCCGTGTATCCAGCGGACGACATTCGAAGGATCGCCGGCAAACCCTCCGATCAATTTCAGTCGATCCTCGGCTATAAATCACTCGATTCCATTGTCCATCGAGATAGCCTGGTTCTGGTGTAAGCTTCAGAGATATTGCCGCAGCACCGTCGGGCCGAGATAGAGCATGACGACGGTGGAGACCAGAATGATCACGACGAGAAACGGATTGATGAAGTTTTGGACGATCACCTTGTCGCTGTGAATCATCTCACCTTCGACGAGTATCTCGGCCTGCGGCCTCCACCCTACGATTGAGAGAATATCGACCTCCAGATGGTGGATCTCGCCTTGTTCATCTTCGATCACAGCTTCGAGGTGTGGATGCAGGAATGGGCCACCGGCCCGGTCGAGTTTTTCGTCGTCGAGCCAGAGTTCGTAGTCAGGCGCGAGGAAGAGCCATCGTGCCGTCCAATTACCTTCGACCCGAATCGTATGCCCGTTCCACTCTGTCTGCATCGTTCGCCTCCGCTTTCTATCCATTATAGCGGGTTCGATGTGCTGCGTCAGTCTCTGGAATCTAGCCTCATAAAATCATGACCATCAGAGTCACCAGAACGAAGAGTCCGACCACGAAGCCCAGTCCACGTTTCGCCATGGTTGGTGGTTCCTGCAAGCAGTCGGTAGGGATT
>CAYFTY010000713.1:0-3052 GCA_964346045.1 uncultured Bradymonadales bacterium
ACTGGGTGGCTTCCATGCCGTCGATCCAGACCTCCCAGCCCAGGCCCCATGCGCCGACGGTGGGTTGTTCCCAGTCGTCTTCGACCAGGCGTAGATCGTGTTCGAGCGGGTCGATGCCGATGGCCTTGAGACTCTCCCAGTAGAGGTCGAGCACGTCGTCGGGGCTCGGCTTCAAGATCACCTGGAATTGAAAATACGAGCCGAGGCGATTGGGATTTTCGCCATATCGTCCGTCTGTCGGACGTCGACAAGGCTCGACGTAGGCCACATTCCATGGCTCGGGGCCGAGCGAGCGCAAAAAGGTCGCCGGGTTGGCGGTCCCTGCGCCCTTTTCGACGTCCCAGGGCTGCTGGATCACGCAACCGTGTTCGGCCCAGAAGGTCTGGAGACGCAAGATCATCTCTTGGAAGGTTTTGGCTTTCATGTCTTCACCGCGAGGAGTGCAGTCGAGCGGGTTATAGACCTCGTGCGATGCGAGCGCAACTGGAGCGAGAACGAGAACTCCGCTCGGTTGGAAAGTCCGTGCCGACCCGGCTAGAGTCCTCGCGCCTCGAAACGTCGGAGACGATCTTGAAGACCTTTTGGATTATCGCTGTCGCGCTCGTCCTTGTTGCATGCGCTGAAGATCAGATCGAAGGTCCCGCGACCGATGTCGGCGATTCTGATATGCGTTCGGATATGGGCAACGGCAACAACGTGAACAACGAGAATAACGCCCCTGACCGCGCCGAATACGAGATTGGGTCAGATACCGTCACCGTCGCGACCGACGAGGCCGAAGTCTTCAGGACCTACACGCTCGAGACCACGCACGATCTGCGTGATAACCTGCCGCCCGACAAAACCGTCACCTTTACCGAAACGGCGGACCACCCGATCTTGCGCAGTGGAAACCTGCTCGTCGACTCGGTTTTCGCCATGGCGTTTCACGAGGCCGAACTCGCCTCGGTCGAAGAGATCTCAGACGGTGCGTTCAACAACGGGGAGGGCGTCGATTGCTCGTGTTTCGAGACCGGTGAGAAATGGAATTATGTCTGGACGCGCGACACCGCATATGCGGTCGACCTCGGGCTTGCGTGGGTCGATCCGTCGAGGGCGCGCCGCTCGCTCGAATTCAAACTCAGCGAACGCAAGAGCGGGAGCGGACTCGAGATCGTACAGGACACCGGCACCGGCGGCTCGTGGCCGGTGAGCACCGACCGCGTCGTCTGGTCGATCGGCGCGCGAACGTTATTGAATCACCTCGACGGGCAAGAGCGGCAGGACTTCGCCGAGCTGGCTCTGGAGGCGGCAGTCAATACGATGGAGGCCGACGAAGCCATCGTTTCGTCCAGTGGTCTGCGCATGGGCGAGACCTCATTTCTCGACTGGCGCGAGCAGACCTACGCCTTTTGGATGGCCGAGGACCCGGCGCCCATCGCAATGAGTCGAGCGCTTTCGACCAATGTCGGGCACCTCGCCAACTTGCGACTCGCCGAGGAACTCTCGGCCGAATTCGGCGAAAGTTCTCGATCGTCGATGATTCGAGCTCAGGCGAATGCCCTTCAGGAGCTCATCAATCGGGGGTTCTGGCTGCGAGATTCAGGCATGTGGTCGTCGATGACTTCGCCAGAAGGCCGCCGTCTGCGAAAGTTCGACCTTCTGGGTACCAGTCTTGCGGTGCTCGCGGGCATCGGTTCCTCGGAGAATCGGGCCGCGGCGGTCGAGAATTACCCGCATGCCGAATTCGGCCCGCCCGTGATCCACCCGCAACAACCGTTCGTGCCGATTTATCATAACCGCGGCATGTGGCCCTTCGTCACGGCTTACGGTCTTCGCGCCGCACGCGAGGTCGGCAACGACGCGGTCTTCAGCCGCGATTTCTACAGCCTGGTTCGTGGCGCGGCTTTGAATCTCAGCCACATGGAAAATTTCGAGTTCCTCAGCCAGCGCAACTATGTCGAAGACGGCGAATACTCGGGGCCCGTCGTGAACTCACGTCGCCAGCTCTGGAGCGTCGCCGGCTTCATCGGTGCAGTCATCGAAGGTCTGGTCGGAGTCGAGGCCCAGAACGACCGACTCACCTTCGAGCCGTTCATGACCGGAGAGCTGCACGAGCGCTATTTTGCAGACTCCGAGACCCTCGAGTTGCGTGGGCTGACGTGGCGCGGTGCCCGATTTGACGTGGTCTTGCGGCTTCCCGAGTCGGTGGGCCAGGGCGCCTATACCGTGTCGACCGTCGAGCTCGACGGCGAAATTCTCGAAGACGAACCAGGCTCGCCCGACGAGTACGACGGTAAAACCATCGAGATCGAAGTGGTAGCGTCCGAGTCCACCGGGTCGATCACCGAGTATCCTACGGCTGACTTCACGGCGTTTTTTGCGCCCCGCGAGCCCACCATCATCTCGCTTGGGCAAGATGGTGATGGATTCAGACTGATTTATGACTCTACCGGCGAAGACGGCGTTGTCTTCAACGTCTGGCGAGGCAACGAGCTGGTTGCCGAACGCATCCGTGAGACGACCTTCGTGGATACCGAGATTGATCTCGATACTGAGAACCCGTGCTACACCGTCGAATCCGTCTTCGAGTCGAGCGGACACCACTCCCAACCTACTCGGCCGAGGTGCTGGGTAGGTTCGACCCAACGACCGATCGAGCGCATCCCCATCTGGCACTTCAGAAATCAGGGTGGCACCTGGTCGACCGACCACGGGCGCGCACATTTTTCGAGCTGGGGACAACCCGACCACGAGCTGATTTCAATCCCGTTTACGCCCGGCCACTCGATTCCCTACGAGGTGCGCCTCATTTACGGAAACGGCTCGAATAGCGTCGAAACCGGCATCACAGCGGCTGTGAAGAACGTCTCGATCGCCAGTGAAGAGCTCAACGAAGGTGTCGTCGAAATGGTCACCATGCCTACACTCGGCGATTGGTCGCGCTGGAACACCTCGACCTCGTTCACGGCACCGCTGCGAAACGACACAACCTATGTGGTGTCGAGATCTTCCTTGATCGATGTCTTCACGTCGAAGGCTTCGGCCGAAGCCTTCGACGTGAAGACATCGA
>CAYFTY010000714.1:0-3052 GCA_964346045.1 uncultured Bradymonadales bacterium
GTCGTATCACGTGCACAGCCGAGTCCAAAAGGTCGCGCGCCTCAGATTTCTGAAAGGTAAGTCGCTCGATCTGCCAGAAATATGTGGATTGGTGACAGTGGCTCACCGGCTCTCTTTGTTTAAATCGTTTGTATATCAACGGCTTGCGTCGTGTGGTCGCGCCGCGGCACATATGATGCAGATTCAGCGAGGCATGAAGCGATGGATTCTCATAACGATGATGCTCAGTCTCGCTGCCTGTGGTGAGGCAACCGAAGAAATCGAATCGCGTGATTCGGTCGATTGGATGATCTCGCATCAAAGATCGTACCTCGAGGACGCCGATTGGAGACGTGCCGAGTTGGAGGCGTCTCTCTGGCGCCCGGATCTCCCGTACGCAAAGAAGCGTCTGGCTGCCTATTCACTGGGCGAGCAGGGATGGGACCTTCTTCCGGTACTACGGACCGAGGTCGAAGGTGTAGAGGCCTATGAGGCGATCGAATTCAACGGGAAGTCTTTCTTCGATGGAGAGACACCCGAGTCGCGAGAAGAGTGGATCGCGCTCGGAAAGCGTGTCTTTCACGAGATGCCGATGCGCCGCGACGCATATCTCGACTGGGTCGCCGACCGTCCCGAGATCTGGAATGAGGTAGGTCTGCAAACGACCGAGAGCGGAGAGCTACGTGGCGTCGTGAAATTTCAGGATATGCGGGGCCGCACACGCAAGGCAGCGACCTGCGCGATGTGTCATGCAAATCAGGGGATCGACGGATTCGCAGCAAAGTCGCTGGACCTTGGAAAGGGCCGTGCGCTCTTTGCCGACGCCACCGGAACGAACCCCCAGAGTTTTGCGGAGTGGGGTCCGGGAACGGTCGATGTCACCGATGACGGAGTCACGGATTCACTGGCTATCCCCAACCTCTGGGGTGTCTCCGAGCAATCCCATATCAATAAGAGCGGCGCCATCAAGCTGACTTCGCCGGCCGCGCTGGCGATACGATTCGAGACGCAGTACGTGGTCGGGCATTCGCTCGAAGGCCGACCTGACCGCCGTCTGACCTGGGCACTGGCGATCTATGTGTTGTCGCTGCAAGCGCCGCCGCCGGCCGGCTCAAACGATGGCGATAAAGGTGTCGTGGCCTTCGGCGAACACTGCGCTTCATGTCATAACCCCGAGCGCGGATTCAGCGGCGGACTCGTCGCTGCCGAGATGCTCACTTCCGATCCGCAATCGGCATACAGCGCCTTTCGAGGCACAGGTTTTTACAAAGTACCGAGTCTGATCGGCGTCTCGCAGGGCGGACCTTTCCTGCATGACGCGAGCGTCGATTCACTCGAAGAGTTGCTCCTTTCGGGGCACCCAACGGGCGACAAGCTCGAAGACGACGAGCGTGATGCACTGCTCGATTATTTGAACACGATTTGAATCAGAAGGTGAACATGATGAAAACCCGAACGTTACTGCTTGTCGCCATCATTGCCACAGCCCTGATGGGTTGTGTGGAATCCCCCGAGAATAAGAGCGAGCCCGACCCTGAGTGTGTCGGCGTCGAGTGCGAGCCTGAGCCCGATCCGAAAGTGGATCCGGTGCTCGATGGAACGTACGTCTCGGCGCATTTAGGGAATTATCAGAGCTGTCCCGAAGACGGCTATGCCGCGGGTGCTCAGTCTGCTGTCAGGGATTTGCCGGTCGACAAAGATGCAGCGCTCGCCCCGTGCCCGGAAGGCGAAGTCTGCGACTACAATCTGAACTGTGAAGATGGTCAGTTCACTCTGCAAATTGCCAATACGGGCGCCGCTGCCGGGGAGGGCATCTCGGTCGAGAAGATCGAACTCTTCAACTCGATCGGCGAGTCGGTCGCCACGCTGCCGCTGATCTCGCTCATCGATACCGCGACGGGCGAGCCTTTCGACGGTGCGCTCGAGGTCGACGAGATTTTGACCCTGCGTGCTGACTTTCAGGGGCCCGTCGATCCGTACTCGCTTTTGAGTGTCGAAGACGGGGTCGACGACGGATCACGATTCAGTGGCTCCGAAGCGGGAAGCATGGAGGTCACGCTCGGTGCGGATAATCATCCTGACCTGATCGTCGAAGGCAAAGGCATCTACTCGGTGCCTTCGGTCGATACCTGATCGGCGGCGGAAACCATGAAATTCAAACGAATCGATAGACGGAGAACGAATATGAAAAATCTCACCCGATACCTGCTTATCGTCTTGATGGCCGCTGGGCTGAGCGCCTGCGTGGAAGAATCGGACCCAAACCCCGAGAAGGATATGAATACGACCTGCCAGGGGACCGAATGCGAGCCTGATCCCGAGCTGAATCCTGTGATGAAAGGCGCGTATATATCCGCCCATCTCGGCAACTACTGGAGCTGCCCCGAAGACGGCTATACGGCGACCGGCGCCGGGCTCGATGAACCTGCGAGCGCTCCAGCCGAGCGCTCGAGCGGAGTTTCGAGTGATTGTGCTCCCGGTGCAGACAGCTGCGGCGCACCCCTGAATTGCGAGGACGCTCAATTCTCGCTGAGCCTCACCAATTCAGGCCAGGTTGGGGCAGTCGGTGTGACAATCTCGAAGCTCGAGCTCTTGAATTCGACGGGTTCGGTCGGGACGCTTCCCGTCGGCGAAGTCATCGATACCGCGACGGGAAGTCCCTTCGACGGCGAGGTAGAAGCCGGTGAGAGCGTCAACCTGCGCGTCGATTTCATGGGCCCTGCGGATCCGTACCAGATGCTCGACAACGAGCAGACGGCCGACCTCGAGGCGACCGTAGAGTCGGACAACCACGATGAGATCAAGATCCGCGGCGAAGACATCGCCGCGTTGCCCGCCATCGCGACCTGATCAGCCGACAGCATCCTCACCGGTTTCGCCGGTGCGGATGCGGATGCATTGAGCGAGGTCGGTGACGAAGATCTTTCCGTCACCGATTTTGCCCGTTCTTGCCCCGCTCACAATCGCCTCGATCGTGCGTGAAACGAAGTCGTCGTTGACCGCAATTTCGAGGCGAATCTTCTTGAGAAGATTCACCTCTTTCTCGGCCCCACGATACGACTCCTGAAAGCCC
>CAYFTY010000715.1:0-3049 GCA_964346045.1 uncultured Bradymonadales bacterium
ACGAATCGGAGCTCGTCGACCCGGTCGTGCACGACGACCTTCGATCTCGACGACCTGATCGACATGATTTTTCGAGGATAATCGCAGCGCCTCGACCTCTTCGGCCGAATAGAAATCGCCCGGGATCAGTGCATCGGGGTCCGCATTCCAGAGGAGCGTCTGGAACTCACGAAGGTCCCCGAGTGGAAAGCGAGAGAGAATCGCAAAGGCATATTGGCCTTCGAATTGCCCGAAACCGAACGAGTCGTTGCCGTACGCCACGCTGCCCGGCTCGGTCGCCACCGTCCCGTCATCGTCGAGATCGAATCCGCTCGAAACGCCCGTATTCGAGGCATAAGCCCTGGCGTGCAGGTATTCGAGAGGTTCGGCACTGCCCTGCCCCACGGCGAGATATTGGGTGCGGAAAAGTTCGAGAGCCTCTTGTGACTCGTCGTAGTCAAACTCGTTCAGGAGAATCACGTCAGGCCTGACCTCCTGAATGACGCGCGCGATATCTCTTGCTTGCTCGCTTCCTGCCTCGAGGTCGTCAATCAGGGCTCCGTTGCTATCGCGAAAGAGAGAGACGTTGAAACTCGCGACCCGCACGCTGACGGGATTCGAAGAGCCAGCATCATTCTGCCCGGCGTCGCTCCCACCGTCCGCACGCTGATTCGACGCGGGCGTCGGGGTCTCGTTCTGAGACGATGCACTACAGGCCGTGGCCAGACAAAGCCCGGCGATGGCCACCCAATACGATGACTTCATATGATATCCGTGATCACTGACCGCCGCAGTCGGCGCATGTAATATGTTCGAGAGGTTCGTCGTTGATCATGTCGTCGAGCCAGTCAACGACCTTCACCCCGTCGGACTCCAGCGTATAAAAATTCTCGAAAGGAATGACACAATGCTGCTCGCCCGGGGCAATATACGAGAAGTAATTCCCGTTCTGTTGACCATCCTTAATGCCCTGATCATTGGCCAGCATGCGACTCGACCACCCTTCGGCGCCGCCCTGGCCTCCCATCACCTCGTAATAGAAGGTCTGATTCTCATCGAGTCGAGTATTGAACTGGCTGAAGATCGCATCTGGATAGTAGTTCGCAATATTGACATAGAGGTGCGGCAGGTCGGTCATGAGAATGTCGACCTGCGCGGGGTCGAGTAAATCGATCCAGACCGGGAATGAAGCCTCGGCGTTCCACTGCGGGAAACTGTCGTTGAAGAAGGTCTCGGTGATCACGCCGGCGCCGCTGTCTCCGAAGTGGTACAGCGATGCATCTGGATACTGTTCGGCCATATGGGCAGCCCACATGATGGAACCATAGGATCCAGCCGAGCAGCCCGTGATGAGGGTCTTGTCGAGGGTCGGAAAGTTCTCTTCGATCCAGTCGAGGACGGCGCGCGAATTCACGGCACCTTTGTGCTCGATCGTGAAATCACCGTAGTCCTGCGTGGAGTTCCCCCAGTGCACGTCACCGGTGCAGTAGGGCACGACGACGTGGGTCCAATCGGCGACCGGGTTTCGCTCGTCTTCCATATCGAAAATCCCGACGAATTGACCAGCCTCAGCCGCCTGCCGAACGTTGTCGACGCTATCACTGAAGATGGCGTCCGCGACCGAGCAGGTCTGCTGGTTCCAGCATGCACCACCGCCAAAGAAATTCACCACGACGCGGTCGCTCGAGCCCGGCCACACGTAGAAGGCGAAGTCTGTACCGCGCGAGCAGACTGTATCACCACCCGGCGAGAGTTCGTTGTATGTACCGGCCTCCAACTCGCCGAACGTCGGCAAGTCGACGACGTTATTGGCATTGTTCGTCGCAGCGTTGTTGGTGTTGTTGGTGTTATTCGTCGCGACGTTGTTGGTGTTATTCGCACCGTTATTCGTGTTGTTTGCGTTGTTCGACGCAACGTTGTTTACGTTGTTCATCGCGTTATTGGGGTCTTCTTCGGCGTCATCGCCACAACCGACCGCCACAAATAACGTCGAAACGAATATGAACTTCCAGATCTTTCGCTGCATTCTGCGTCTCCTGATTGGATTTCCGCCGCGACGCTACCAGATCGCGGATGATCTTAGAAATCGAGGTCTGATTCGGTGTCCGCTTTCCCCGTTGGCCCACTCTTATTCAGCCCGAACACGTTTTCTTAAGATTGCGTCGACATTCGATACCTTTTCGGCTACAACATTGTGCCCTTGACGCAAACTAGGCCTTCGGGGAGGCAGTAAAATTCAATAACCGTCAGGGTTTACAGGTTTATCCCCAGACGAGCTGTGAATCTACATGGGATTTGTACGTCAGAACATGACGTACCCCGACGTATTCACCGCCCAAATGAGGTGAAAGATGGCTAAGAAGAAGAAAGGCGAAGAGTTGGAAGAGCATGACGAGCTCACCGAAGAGGAACTCGACCACTTCCGTCAGCGATTGCTCCAGGAACGGGACGCAGTGCGACAGAAGCTCAATCGGCATCTGAACGAAGCGATGGTTGATACCGACCGGTCCGCTGACGAGCTCGACCAGGCCGGACGTATCTCAGACCAGGCGTACCTGATGCGCCTCGCCGACAAAGAGCAAAAATTGCTCAAGCAGATTGAGAAGGCTCTCGCGAAATTCGAAGATGGCGAGTACGGCCTCTGCGAAGGCACCGGCGAGCAGATCTCGCGCAAGCGACTCGAGGTGCGACCGTGGACGCGATATAGCGTCTATCCGATCTTGTTTCTCTACCGGCAGTTCACTGAGCTTGAGCTCAAACACGCCATACTCGCATACAGCGAGATGAGCATCGAGGAAAAGATAGGCTTTCTCCGCGAGGCAAGCCATGATCTCATGAAGACTTGGAACAGCGCAGCTTCTATCTATGCTGAGCAGGCGTCGGAGGATGATGCAGACCTCTTGAAGATCGTTGAACGATACATCCAGCAGTTCCATGCACTTGATAAGAACTCGTTCAGCTTTAGGTACCCAGTCACGCGGAGACTCGAAGGTACAATGACTGAGCCTGCTTTCTTGAATCTGCGGGAGCTCAAGAGCGCTATAGACGAGCTCGGCAGTTTCTTCGACGG
>CAYFTY010000716.1:0-3045 GCA_964346045.1 uncultured Bradymonadales bacterium
GCGACTCTTTCGACCACCGACGCCCCCTGCGCGGCAGCGGCAGTTGATCACTCCGCAACAGGTCAAGCTCTACGGCGTGGCCTTTGCGCTCTCTCTCGTCTTTCATGGACTGGGGATGCTCGGAGCGATGCTGACAAGCTATCTGGGTGTCGATCTGACTGTGAAAGCCAAGCCGAAAGAGGCCGAAGTTTTTGCCGAAGGGACCCTGAAAAAAGAAAAGCCCAAAGAGAAAAAGCCCAAGCCGAAGCCGAAGCCAAAGCCCAAGAAGCTCAAGCCAAAGCCTCCGGCAGACCCGACCGAGCAACAGGCCAAATTGCCAAAGGCAGTTCGCAAACAGCTCGATAAACGACTGCGTCGCAAGCCCGCTGAAAATAAAGAAGAGAGCGCCGATCGCCTGATCAATACGTTGACCACCCCCAAGCTCGGGGATGGTGAGACCATTAAAGACGTGGTCACCAATATTGATGCGGTCGCCAAGCCCGGCTCTCGAGGTGCTGCGTTCAAGGTCACCGGAACGCTCGGTAAGCTTCCCGAAGGCGGCGTGAATATCGCTACCAGCGCAGGCGGCAACAAGATTGGAGATATTGGCGGCTCGGTGAAGAGCGACGTCGGCAAGCTCAAGAAGCGAAAGAAATCGGGCAAGGTTCGTGGTCAGGCACGTGGTGTCAAAGCGCTGACTCGCGTGAAAGGCACGCTGAGTCGCGGACAGGTCTACGAAGTTATCCAGAAGCACCAGGGACAGATTCAGCGGTGCTACGAACGCCAGCTCACTAAGAATCCCGGCCTCGCCGGCAAAATCCAGTTCATGTGGACCGTCAAAACCAATGGTCGCGTGAGCTCGGTACGTGAAAAGAGCAATTCGATGGGGAACGCCAAAGTATCGAAATGTATCGCCGGCGTGATCCGTAAAATGAAGTTTCCTCGACCGAAGGGCGGGGAAGTCGAGATCGTCTTCCCCTGGATCTTCAAGGCGCTCTAAGAGCGACAGGATGAGTACTTATGAAGAAGAAAATGATTGCTTCGGCGTGCTGTGTGGCGTTCTCTGTTTTCGGTTGCGGTGACAGTGAAGACATCGAGAGTGGGCCTGAGATATTGCCGTCCGTGAGCCCGATTCAGTTGGGCGACCTCTGGCCCCAGGGAAATGAAGAGGCCAATCTCGGCTCCAATGAACGGACGCCCTTCGAGTATGTGCTCTTGCTGCAGTCGACCGGCGACGAAATGCTGGAGATCGATGATGTCTGCCTGATTGGCAATTCGGATAACTTCATCATCGAGGGCCCCGAGCCCTCGAGTGTGCGGCCAGGAGACGAGGCAGGCGTTCGCATCACCTATAGCCGTCAAAATCCTGGTAGCGACAATGTGCTTATTGGCGTTCGATCGAACGCAGATAACTTCCCGGGGCTGACCGTCCCGCTCTGTGGACGGGTCGTTTCGGAAGACACCGAGAAGAACACCAACGTTTCGTTCTGCGAATTCCCCGAAGACCAGATTCCACCGCTTTCGGAACTATGTCAGTGAATGGAGTTGGGGCGAATCAGAGGTCGAGGTCGATCTTGTCTTCTTCGGAGATCGTCGTTTCCTCTTGCTCTTCCTCAGTCGTCTTAGCGTCTTTCTCATCGCCTTTCTCACCTTTCTTTTCGGCTTCCTTTTTTGCTTCGGCGCGCATTTTTTCGCGCTCGGCCTGAGTCTCTTTGATCTCGGCCAGAAGCTCGGGGTCGACGTAAAAGGCGAGTGACTGTTCTTTGGACATGAAGTCTTTGTAATCCTTCCACCAGGCGAGGGTCAGTTTGTCGACCTTGATGCGCTGGTCTTCGATTTCCCCGGCAATGCGCTCGAGTTCGTCACGGATCGAGTCGGTCTCGGCTCGCAGCGGCTCGAGGTCATAGACGGCGAGGTCATTGCGCATTGCCGTTTCAGCCGTAGAGAGGGTGTACTTGGCTTCTGCCAGCTCGAGCCTCGTCTCGGCCTGCTCAAAGAAGAGTTCCGCCATGCGAACACGCGCATCGGTGAACTTCTCGAGCTGTTGAACCGTGGGGCCCGATCCTTTGGGCCACATTTCGCCCGCGAGTAGTTCGCTCTTCCACTCGCGCGTGAAGGCAAGCGTGCGCGACGCGTCATCCCGGCGTGCTCGAGCAATTGAGACCGCATCTTGAGCATCGGCTACGAAACGCCGCGCCTCGATGGGCACGTTCTCGTCCTGAAGGTCAATGGTAGACACAGTCTGCCCACAACCGGCTGTCGCGAGTGAGAGCGCAAAAATGAAGAGAATTCGAAGGTTCATGGATTGCCTCATTTGATCAACCGCCCGCCTTCACGACCTTTCTGATAGCGTTTCTCGACTTCGGAAGCCTGCTTGGCCAGCCCTGCTTTCTTGAAGAGGGTCTCCATATTCTTTCGTCCCGCCTCGACACCACCTTCGGCAGCGCGCGAGAACGCCTCGAATGCTCCCGGCAGGTCGCCGATTTCGTAGCTCGCGACCCCGAGGAGATTCTGTTCCATCGCTCCACCGCCGACCTGAATGGCTCGAGCCATGACCAGACGCGCCGAGTGCGGATCGCCGCCCTTGAGGAATCGGATGGCGAGTTCACGCAGCTTTTCGACATCTTCGGGATTCTTCGAAAGCTCGGCGCGCAGTTCATCGAGCCCTTTGGGCGACTCACCTTTGCGGGGCTCGAGCTCATCGTACGGCACGAGGGCGTCACCATGAGGCTTGCCTTCGAGGCATTGACGAACAATGGGGGTAAAGTTGGCATTCGACCACGCGAGATTTCCACACTCGGCGAGTGCGTCTTCGGCGGTGGCTCGGAAGACCTGCGCCCGGGCAGCCAGTGCGTCTTTGACCTGCTTCTTCTGCGCGGCTGTGAGAGCTGCCGGCATCTTGACCTTCTCGAGCCGGTCCGCACAGTAGTTCAATGCAAATGCGAGTCGTCCCAGTGCCGCAGCTGTGTAGTCGAGGCTGCCCTGTCGAGCCGCATTGAGATAGCTCTGCTGCGTCACCTCGATGAGTACCACGAATTCCTCGATGAGTTCGATCTCTTCGGGAGT
>CAYFTY010000717.1:0-3039 GCA_964346045.1 uncultured Bradymonadales bacterium
GCTCCCTTAAAGGCCCAAAACGATCTCCCACCCGTCATCGAGCGTCTCAAAAACGCCGGCGACGAGGGATTACCCGAAGACGAGCGGATCGACCTCAAAGACTACAGTCGCGATGAGCTGCGAACGATCCTCGACGCAGGTCTGGGTCTGAAATCGTTTCGTGGAGACCAGGTCTTTCAGTGGCTCTACGTCCACAGAGTGCAGTCCTTTGAAGAGATGACCAACCTCTCCAAGGACTTGAGGGCGCGTCTCGAAAGCCTCGCTCGCATCTCGCCGATCCGCTACAAAGGCGCTTACGATGCCAATGATGGCACGACAAAACTCACCTACGAGTGTGATGATGGGGCAGTCATCGAAAGCGTCTTCATTCCATTTCGAACCCATAATGCGCTCTGTATCTCCAGCCAGGTCGGCTGCGCGATGGGTTGCACCTTTTGTTACACGGCCAAGATGGGGCTCTCGCGGCAATTGAGTGTCGCCGAGATTGTGGACCAGGTCGTTCGGGCACGTGACTTTGCCGCCGAGCGCGATGAACACATCAAAAATATCGTCTTCATGGGCATGGGCGAGCCGCTTCACAATCTGCGGGCTGTTATCACGGCCTGCCAGATACTCACCGACGAGCATGGCCTCGACCTCTCGCGGCGTCGCGTGACCGTATCCACGAGCGGACTCGTCGATGCAATCAAGGTTTTCATGGATGAGGCGACCGTACAACTCGCCGTAAGCCTCAATGCCACGACCGACGTGACGCGCTCGAAGATCATGCCCATCAATGATCGCTGGAACCTTGATGCACTGATGACCTGCCTGCGAGAGCTTCCCCTCGAAAACCGGCAGCGCATCACCTTCGAGTACGTTCTTCTCGAGGGCGTAAACGATTCGTTCGAAGACGCAGATCGTATCATCGAGTTGACGCGTGGGATTCCCAGCAAGATCAATATCATCCCGTTCAACCCCCATCCTGATACGCCGTTTTCGACTCCATCAGAGTCGCATATCGAGGCGTTCAAACAATATCTGGTCGACCGCAACGTGAGCTGTTTTCGCCGCAAGACACGCGGCAAAGACGAGATGGCAGCGTGCGGTCAGCTCGGCGAGCCGGGAGACCGCAAGGCCCCGCGTCATCTGCGAAAGCGACTTGAAGTACTCCATGAAGAGCTCGGCTGAGCTCTGCGTTTCTTAAAGTATTGGATGAAGTCATGAGTTTATTGGTTGTTGGTTCTGTTGCGTTCGATTCGGTCGAGACGCCTTTTGGAAAAGTCGAAGAAGTCCTCGGAGGCTCGGCCCTCTATTTTTCGACCTGCGCCAGCTATTTCACTCAGGTCAATCTCGTCGCAGTCGTCGGGAACGACTTTCCCGATGAGCCGGTGGAATTCCTCGAGGACCGTGACGTCGATGTTCGCGGGCTGCATCGGGCCGAAGGAAAGACCTTTCGCTGGAAGGGTCGGTATGGCTTCGATCTGAACGAGGCACACACGCTGGACACTCAATTGAACGTCTTCCAGGATTTCGACCCGGAATTGCCGGCTGACTACCGGAAATCCAAAAACGTCTTTCTGGCCAATATCGATCCCGAATTGCAGCTAGAGGTACTCAAGCAGGTCGAGGATCCGCAATTCGTGGCCGCCGATACGATGAATTTCTGGATCGAAGGAAAGCCTGCCGAATTGCGGCGAACCCTCGAGCACGTCGATATGCTCGTTATCAACGAGGGTGAGGCTCGAGAGCTCGGCGGTGAAGCCAATATCGTCAAAGCGGCTCAGGCCATCCGGGCCATGGGCCCGCGGTATCTCGTCGTGAAACGAGGAGAGTACGGCGCGCTCCTCTTTACGCCCGATGATATCTTCTTTGCGCCAGCCTATCCGCTCGAGAGCGTATTTGACCCGACCGGGGCAGGGGATACGTTTGCCGGAGGATTGCTTGGCTATCTCTCACGACAGGGAACCTTCGAGGACCCTGAAGTGCTGCGCCTCGGCACGGTCGTGGGGTGCGTCATGGCAAGCTTCGTCGTCGAGCAATTCAGCTTCGACGCGTTGCGAGAACTCGAGCAGAAGGACATCGTGCATCGGTTCGAGAAGTTCCAGAGTCTGGTGTCTTTCGACGAGCTTCACGAATTCTGAGACATCGCTCGATGTGAAAAGGCCGCGGTCCCGAGTGGGACGGCGGCCTTTTTGATCGATTGCAGCGAAATTTACTCGATAATGATTGTCGGAACAGCCGAGAAGTCCGCAGTGAGGTACCAGGCGTCGCCTTCACCCTCGGTGACGATTTCGCCGGCAGTCGAATCGTAATTGAGCTTGTCGGCGCCGAAGAGGTCAGTAACGGTGACGGGGTTCGAGGTCGGCGTGATACGCACCTCAGTGTTGTCCCCGTCTTCTTTCGTCAGATAACCTGCGAGTCGACCATTCGGGATCGAACCTGTCGAGCCATCGCCTGCGAGCACCAGATTCCCTTCGAATTCGAGTTCACGAATGGGGATCACGACCTTCTGGACGTCAGTTTCAGTCTGCAGGGTGGCCACGAAATCGAGTCGTCCGAGCTCGCCCACGAACGCTCCGGTCGCCGCTGTGAGCGACCCGTTGAAATAGTCCTCAGCTCCCTCAGGATCCCATGAATATTCGCCATCGGTCTCGGTTTTGAGGCCCGATCCACCACGCAGCTCGAGCGAGCCGCCTTCTGTGTCGATATTTCGAAGGTCTACGAGCACTACGACCGGAAAGTCGAGTGACTGGTCGAAATTCTGCTCGAGGATTCCGTTGACCGGTCGTCCGGCCGTGTCCGAATCGAAGACCAGTGAATCGAATCGCAACTGGTAGCTGCTCTGGTACTCGATACCCGTGTTGTCGAACTCACTGCCGTTGTTGTCGTTGTTGTCGTTGTTGTCGTTGTTCGCGTTGTTGGTGTTATTCGTATTGCTCTGATTGGAATCGTCAGATTCCGATGAGTCGTCGCCGCACGCTGCGAAAACGCAGAGGGCGAGAATCAAGAGGACAGAGATCAATCTCTTCATGCTCAACTCCTTTGGACTGGATACGC
>CAYFTY010000718.1:0-3013 GCA_964346045.1 uncultured Bradymonadales bacterium
AGACCGTGCCATCCGACGCGATGGTGAAATCGAACGTATTGCGCAGACCGTACGCCCAGACCGGGCTATCGGGCCACGGGTTGTCTTCGGGGATCGTGAGATCGAGATTATAACGCAAGATGCTGCCGGCATAGACGCTGCGGTCCTGCGCGAGGTGGACGTAGTCGAGATCGCTGAGGGCGACGTACATCTTGCCGTCGTGGAAATTCAGATTGCCCCCGTAGTGCCTGTCGGTGTCTTCGCGACTGGGCAGCACCAACCATGGGTCTGCGAGCACCGTGCCCGAGCCATCTTCTTCGAGCTTGAAGCGAGACACATAGAATGATTCGAGGTCAGCCGCCGGCGTGTAGGTGACGACGAATTCGCTCGAAGTCTCAAAGTCGGGCATCAGCGCGATACCGAGCAGGCCCGATTCATTCTTGATGACCGGATCGACGCGAACGACCGGCTCTTCCTGGAGCACGCCGTCTCGAATCAGTCGCACCGTGCCGAGCTTTTCGTTGACCAGCACATCCCCGTCGGAGGTCGCCGCCATCGAAGTCGGAAAGAGCAGCCCGTCGACATATTCTTCGACGACGATGCCATCCGGTAGTGCGAACGCCGTCGCCGGCAACAATAATGCGAATAAGACTAGAGTCAGGAATCTTGCGCTTCTTCGAACCATGGATACTCCTCGATTCTAAATCGGCGGGAGGCTAAAGCATGTCTTTTTACAACTCCAACCGATTTAGATTCCCCCTCGGAATTCGCCGCCTGCTGCGACGCCGAATCGATTTCGGCTCACGAGTCGTTGAGTATCTGGTCACGCTTCTGGGCCCCCAGATTCACGACGAGATTGCGCAGGGATTGGTCGAGCTCGAGCCACGCCTTCTGCACATCCTCGGGTACGTCATGGTGGGCCAGAGTCTCCTCGAGGATCTTGTGCCGCCGGTCGAATTGGCCGGTGAGAATCGGCAGATCTTCGTGCGCGCGACGAATATTGGGGCCTTCGTAGGTACCACTTCGATCACCGAGATGAGCAGTCACAAACGCGATCTGACTCTCGACGAGGGCGGCTTTGTCGGACCCGGCAAAAAGAAAGCCAATGATGGGATCGTCGAAAATACGATCGTAGAAATCCTGCATCATCGCGCGCAGTGCATCTTCGCCACCTACTTGATCCGTTAGATTGAAATCCACTGTCTTTCCTCAATGCGACTCGGCCATCGTACGCGCACATGATTGTGGCTCTTCGACGCACCAGAAACAACGACGCCCTCTTAGAATTCCGTCGTGACTGCGAGCCGGGTACGAGCCGACTCGACCTCGTATTCAAAGGTCTGCGCACCTGCCATTTCTTTTGCGTCGAGAGCCTGGCGAGCAGACGCCTCGGCTCTCGCGATCTTGGGTAGATGAACGCGTACGAGCGAACGCGCACGCCGCTCAGACCCCTTGCCGTAGTAAGGCTGCAGTGCCGACGGCAGATGGGCTGCGATCTCTTCGAGGCTCGCCTCGCCATTCTGGCCGACCGCTCCCCAGATGCGGTTCGAGACACCGGGACCGGAGTTGTAGCCAATATACATCAGGTAGATATTGCCATCGTATTTGCGATGAAGCCGCTGGATGTAGAGCTTGCCAGCCTTGATCGCCTTGTCGGGATCGAATCGAGCATCGGTGAGCTCGCACGGGAACTTTGATGCCTCGCCTTTGACGACATCGACGTTGCCGCTCTCGAGCGAGCGCTGAACATCGCGGGGAATGCGGCATTGGCCATCGCATTTGCAGACATAGACCTGGCCACGGCCAAAGACCGAGCGATACGGCTCTGTCCGAGCCGTACCGGCACAGAATTGCATCAATCCCGAACATCCAGTGCGACTCACGGCATACTGACGACCAGCTGATTCGACGTACATGAACGCTTTGAGATACGAAAAGAGCTCGGGCTGGTCGGCCACTGCCCGCGAAATCTCGTCGTCCCAGCGGTCCATCATCGCGTTACCGCTCGGGGCGCGCTGCTCGATCACCATCACGGGATCAGCGTTGGGGGTGCCCGCGATCATGCGCTCTTCGTTATCCTCGACTGCCTCGAGATAATCGATGGCCTGGTCGACTTCGCGAGGCGAGACGCCTTCGTTGACCACCGGCGACGCGTAGAGGCGATGGTAGAAACCAATCACCGAATCGACGAGCGTGACACTCGCAGTTCCATCGAGAAGATTGGCGCTGCGGATGAGCCAGGCATCGGCGTTGTGGCCACGAACGAGCGTCGGCTGCAACACGAAAGGCACCAGCATCGCACTAACCACCAGCGAAAATGCCACCTCGCCGACAAGACGAAAGACCGGACGCTCTCGACTGAGCGTGAAGAAGATGTGAGCGAACCATTCGAATATCTTTTCGGCATAAGGCTGCAGCCAGGCAAAAGGACGCCGCAGGAGTACAAAAAGTAGCGCCTGTACCGAGAGAAAAAACGCGAGGCGCAGAATGTCGACCGAAATGCCCCATTTCTGGCTGGAGACCTGCCAGAGTAGCTCGGGCTTCTCGATACCGAGATGCGCAAAGCCCCAGATCATGCCGTAATGCAGCGCTGCTGCTACCGTCGCAAACCAGAGCACCCAGAACAGTAGATAGGTGCTGAGGATGTCGAAGACGCGCTTGAATACGAATCCGAGAGTCGAAAACGTCGCCTTGATGAGTTCCATAGCACCTCCGAGTGGATGTCGGAGCTAAAACTCTTTCCGCGGCCGGAATTGTGAATGACAAAAACCGACGACGATCGTTCGACTGAAACGAACGGTTTATATGCTCAGGGATGCGAGCGAACGCGATTGTCGATCAAGGATTGATGGCGAAATGCAGGCAGTCGCCATGAACCGACCGCGCCACGAGGTCGAGCGACTGACCTTCGAGTTTGTCGAGCGAAAGCGTGCGATCACATACCCATCCGCAATCGACCGATGGATCGGCAGGTGACGCTACCACGCGCAGGCGAAGGGGCGCTCCACCCACCGAAGAGCTCAATGCCGTGAAA
>CAYFTY010000719.1:0-3006 GCA_964346045.1 uncultured Bradymonadales bacterium
CTCGCTCGTCGTACTCCGCTCCGATGACGGCGTACCGAATCCCGTCGACGTCGACCGGGGCGTTCACCCGTACAACCTCTTCAATCGGCTCGTCGGGCCGTGCCGCAGTCGTGAAACCAAGCCTCACCGACGCCTCGTCGGGATCCACATCGAGCACTTTGACCCGGTGTGGCAACATGACCTTCACCGACTCGGTCACATCGATAGCCGGATAGGACTCAACCTGGGTTGTGACGGGTAACGAGACTTTCGAAATGGGAAAAGTCGACTGCGACGCCCACCATGTCCCGAGCGAGAGTACGATCGATGAGCCCATCAGGATCACGCCGAGCGTCGGTGCCATCATTACCCATCGATTTCGAGCGGACATCTCCGACTCGACATCAGCGGGCGATTCCCCGCGAACGCGACGCCAGAGAGCCGCCCCCGCGAGTATCGCGGCTACTGCCAGAAGCGCCGAGCCTGCACGGGTGACGTCATCGAAATGGAAGGCTGTCGACCACCACGCGTGCGAGAGCCGTGACGGCACCGCGACCGATGGTGCGGCCAGGAGGCTCAGACCCGCAACGGCGAGTAAAGTACCGATCGGACGGGGACGCACGAGAAAGGACCAGACACGATCGATCCAGATGACGGCACCACCGGAGCGCTGCCCTTTGCTCCTCCTCGATTTCTTTTCGTTTCGACTCATGATGACACCCGCTGTGCGGACCTCTTCTGGTCACATTGTGGCGAAGGTGCTATGAGGTGTCAGACTTAGGAATGCTGCGCCCTTCGCGGGTGTCGGACTAGCACGAGGGCCAAAAAAGTGTCAACCGACGACCTTCCTTCTATCTACGGGCTCACCGGCGGTATCGCCAGCGGCAAATCGACGGCCTCTGAGATGTTTCGTGAGCTTGGTGCCTTCGTGATCGACGCAGACGAGATCGCTCGCGAAGTCGTCACCTCACCCTCCCCTGCCCTCGATGAAATTCGTGAGACCTTCGGTGCGGAGTATGTACACGAAGACGGCTCTCTGCATCGCGAAAAGCTCGGCGAACTGATTTTCGAAGATGCAGAAGCGCGGGCCCGACTCAACGCGATCACCCACCCTAGGATCGCGACTACCATGCTGGACCGTGCTCGTGAGGCCTATTCAGACGGATACGACTGGGTGATCTACGACGCCGCACTCATTGTCGAAAACGGTCTTCAAAGCGCATTTCAGGGATTGATCGTCGTAGCGGCGAGTCGCGAAACCCAGGTCGAGCGCCTCGAAAACCGTGACGACCTCGAACGGTCAGCGGCGCTTTCGCGCATCGATTCCCAGATGCCTCTCCAGGAGAAAATCGCCGTGGCGGATTGGGTGATCGACAACGACGGCTCACTATCCGAAACTCGAAGGCAGGTAGAGACCGTCTTCCACGAGATTCAAGAGCAGGTCGCAGATGGCCAAACGTAATCGAAAGAGAGACATCCTCCTCACTGGATTCCCGAGCTTTGTCGCACGGCGGCTCCTTCAGACCATCTTCGAGCGTGAGCCGCAGAGTTTCGTACGCCTGCTCGTGCGGCCAGACTACGTCGACGCAGCCGACCGCACACTCGACGAAATGAATCTCGACCGTGACCGGGTGCTCATCCTCAGCGGCGACGTCGTCGCGATGGATCTGGGACTCTCAGGAACCGAGTATCTCGAACTCGTTTCGAATGTCACCGATATCTATCACATCGCCAGCATCTGGTATCTCGGAGTCGACTATAAAACGATCCACGAGGTGAATGTGCTCGGTGCGCGAAACGTCATCGACGCTGCCTACGAAATGAAAAAACTGCAGCGTCTGAATCATTTTTCGACCGCATTCGTAGCCGGTGATCGAACGGGCGTGATCATGGAGGACGAACTCGAAGAGGAGCAATCGTTTCGAAACGCGTTCGAGGAAACCAAATTCGAGGCTGAGATTGCGATGCGTGAGGCGATGCATCACATACCGGTGAGTGTGTATCGGCCTGCGATCATCGTGGGCGATTCAGCGACTGGCGAAATCGATAAAATGGCCGGTCCCTATTATATTATGAACGCCATCGTCCTGATGCCGTCGAATGTGCCGATCTTGATGCCAGGCAAAGGCGACAAGCCCCTGAACATGGTGCCGATCGATCATGTGTGCAACGCGATGCACACCATTAGCACGCAGCCGGATAGCGCCGGCAAGACCTTTCATATTGCGGATCCGAATCCCCTCTCGGCCCGTAAGGTCTTCGAACTCGTGGCCGACCTCGCCGGACGTTCTGCACCGGTCGGACGCTTTCCGTATCGGCTGACGAAATTGATCCTCCGCTTTCCGTACCTCGAGAAACTCACGCGCAGTCCGCGCCAGTTCATGGACGACTTCAACCAGCTCACGATCTACAATTCGATCAACACCGAGGCGGTCTTGGGCAGTACAGACTCGTGCCCGCCCTTTCCCACCTACGCGGGCAAACTGGTTGATTTCATTAAGACTTCCGAACAGTTTGAGCTCGATCTACCAGAGACGGACGCCATCCTCGGATAATTTTCTGCAACAACATCATGCCTGTGGACGAAAACCTCTCTGCACACCCAACCGGTGTGTCGGACGGGTCGACACGTCTGTGAAGTAGCAAATCCCGGCAGGAAAAGATGCACATCCTGTTTATGGACGGGTGTGTCTGGACGGCTGCGGTCGGGGGGCTCTCGGGGAGCCCGAGGGGTGGGATCACTCCATGGGGAGCCCGAGGGGTGGGCTCACGCCATCGCTGCGCTTCTCAGGCATTTCCGAGTGCGGCTTTGAGCTTCTTGATATGCAAGGTCAGATCGGCGAGTCCCTCGTGCCAGCCGATATCCTCCCCGATGTCGCGAGCCTGCTTGAAGTAGCGCTTGCTGCCTTCGAGGTCGTTTGCCTCCATACACGCGACGCCCAGATTCGTCAGAATGCGTGCCTGATTCAATAGGTCACCGGTTCCCTGCGCGAACTGCAAAGCACTGCCGAAATATTCTTTGGCGGT
>CAYFTY010000720.1:0-3005 GCA_964346045.1 uncultured Bradymonadales bacterium
CTTCACGCGAGGTCGGGTAATCCTCGCAGGTGGCGTTGCCGGCCAGGTCGTATGGATCTTCGTCTGCGAGGATGGCGCGAGCGACCGGTTCGAGTCCGGCGTCGATGGCTCGGGTGGCGCGCGTCTGCCGTTTAGGACGATAGGGAGCGTAGAGGTCTTCGAGTGTCGTCAGGTCGCTCGCACCGACGAGCTTCTTTTCGAGTTCCGGGTGGAGTTCACCCTGCTCGCGCACAGAATCGAGGATAGTCTCGCGCCGCGACTCGAGCGTACGGATTCGCTCGGCTGCCGCCTCGACCGCTCGGATCTGCACTTCGTCGAGCTTACCGGTGGCCTCTTTACGATAGCGCGCAATGAAAGGAACCGTGTTTCCTTCGTCGAGCAGACGCAGTGTCGCATCGACCTGCTTGGGGCTAACGCCAGCCTCTCGGGCAACTGCCTGATTCATCATCTACCTCATGATTGTTTGAGCCTTTGAGCCGGGCGGGTCGTCGTGCGCTGCCCGGAGCCATCAATCTTCTCGCTCTGCTGGTGGAAGCTCGAGTTGTACATCGACCCGGCGTCGAGGATGAACTCATTCAAAAAGCGCGCCCTCGAATTCGCCGTCTACGCTTTCATCGCCGCTGCCCTCGATGCTGTGTGATGCGCCGCAGGCGGTGGACGTGAGCGAGAGAAGAGCCAGGAATATCCAGAGCAAGCGTTTCATCGGGTCGCGTTGTAACGACATTCGCGACAAGCCTCAACGCTCGATCACCGAAAGCCGCCCGAAACCGCGCTGGAGCAAAGTGGAAAGGCGCCGCCTGGCAAGGATTGCAGCCTGAGCGCGATGAGATTTACTTCCTGCGAAGCAGACGCAACCACGGGGTGAGACGTAGCTTTTTGATGCCGCCAGTCACGAAATGCCATGCCATGGCGGCAAACGCGAAGCCACCCGCGAAAGCAAAGAAGGTCAGACCGATGATGGCAAGGATGGGAATGTCCCGGGGACGCCAGTCGAAGGTGCTGATGAGCAGCGAGCCTCCGATGATCAGGCCACTGGTGAGAAAGCCCATGAAAATGCGGCTTCCGAGGATGGTCATCGAGGCCGTGTGCTGGTCGAGCGCATCGTTCGAGACCTGGATCTGCAGCTCGCCGCCTTCGATGTCCATCAGAACCTGGTCGAGCTGCATGGGCAGGTCGCGCAGGATGTGGTTGACACGCATGAGTGTGACGATACCGCTTTTGACCAGGGCTTCTCCGCTGTAGCGCTCGATGATCAATCGCTGGGCGTAGGGACGAAGCGTCTCGATGATGTCGAGCTGCGGGTACACGGTGCGCAGGATGCCCTCGACGGTCGCTGTCGCCTTGGTGGTCAGCGCGTATTCGGGATTCACCCGAATGCGATGTTCGTGGGCGAGCTCCATGATGTCTTCCATCATGGCGGTGAGCTCGAGCTCGTTGAGGGATTGGGTCAGGTAGGTGTCGCGGACGTGTTGGATACCTGCGCGCAGCCGCCTCAGATTGACGCGTCGATCAGGCACACCCATACGCAAGACGATGCGGGCGATGCCGTCGACATCGTTGGCAATGATCGAGACGATGAGGTCAACGAGTTCGCGCTGTTGCGCGCTGGAAAGGTATCCGACGAGCCCCCAGTCCAAAAAGACGACCTTATCGTCGTCGGTGATCATCATATTTCCGGGGTGCGGATCCCCGTGAAAAAAACCGTCTCGAAAAATCTGATAGAACGCCGCTTCCATCGCGACTTTGGTCAGACGCTGCGCGCGCTCCGAGCCGACCTCGATCGTCGAGAGCTTTTTGCCGTCGATGAACGTCTGGGTGATGACTCGAGTCGACGTGAACTCATCGATGACTCGCGGAATGACCACGTCGTCGTCATCGGCTGCGTTCAAACGCGCCTTTTCGTTGTTGCGTGCCTCGTGCAGGAAATTCAATTCTTCGGTGATGGCTTTCTCGAATTCTTTGACGATCGCGACGGGGTTGTACAGACCGACCTCGTCGACGGTCGCTTCACCGAAGCGCGCGAGATAGTAGAGCAGGGCCAGGTCTGAGCGAATCTGCGGCGCAATACCGGGGCGCTGCACCTTGACGACGACTTCGGTGCCGTCGAAGAGCGTCGCGCGATGTACCTGCGCCATACTCGCCGTTGCAATCTCGGTCGATTCGAAGCTCGCGTAGAGCTCGTCGATGGGCTTTCCAAGCGACGACTCGATGACGTTTCGAACCTCGTCGACGGGTACGGGCGGTGCGCTATCCTGCAGTTTTTCGAGTTCCTGGATGAAGACCGGCGGCAAGATATCCGGCCGCGTGCTCAGGATTTGACCGAGCTTGATAAAGGTGGGGCCGAGGTCCTCGAGTACACGTCGTGCCCTGCGGGCGAGGGTGGCGCGGTCTTCGTCGGCGGTCGTCACCTCATCGGAGGTCGAATCGAGCCCGAGAGCACGCGCTGCCTCTCGGAAGCCGTGTTTGCTCAATACGCCAGCAATCTCGCGCATGCGTCGTGCATCGTGCACCGCACCGCGGATCATGCCCCTCTTTTGCGAATCGTCGGGTGTGCTCACCGCCAGTCGCTCCCTTTGCGCAGACGTTCCAGTGCGTCGGCGAAATCGTCGGGGTACGGAGCCTCGACGAAGACCTCCGAGTCGTCGATGTGGACGAATCCGAGAGAGCGCGCATGAAGTGCCTGTCGGCTGATGATACTCGAACGCGCGGCCGCCTTTCCACCGTAGAGCTGGTCTCCGAGCAATGGAGCGTGAGCTTCGGACAGATGCATGCGAATCTGATGGGTACGGCCCGTCTCGAGCCAACACTCGACGAGTGCGGCCTGGCTGGTGAATCGTTCGATGACGCGATAGTGGGTCACGGCTTTTCGCCCCCGCTGAACGCGTGACGAAAAGCGCTTGCGGTGGTTTGGGTCGCGGCCATGCAGGGTTGCGAAGGTGCCCGAGTCCTCGAGCCCCGGCCCATGGACGAGCGCGTGGTAGGTGCGCTCGATGTCGTGGTCATGA
>CAYFTY010000721.1:0-3005 GCA_964346045.1 uncultured Bradymonadales bacterium
GAGGGGCGAATCGTCGAGCGCTACACCTACGGCGAGATTCAAGACTACGCCGAGCGGGCCTCGAACTTCCTGCAGGGCATTGGCGTGGGCTCGGGTGTCTCGGTGCTCCTGGTCGCCGAAAATCGACCCCAATGGGGCATGAGCTATTTCGGAATCCTCAAGGCCGGCGGCATCGCCGTACCGGTCGACTCCGAGTCGAACGAAGAACAGATCGCCAATCTGGCGGCTTCGTGCCGGGCACGCGCTGTCATCATCAGCGCAGCCGTCAAAGAACGGCTCGGCGACGAGCTCGATGCGCTGATTGCCGAGCGCGAGCTGCCGCTCAGGGTGCTCACGTTCGACCAACTCTTCACCCTCGCACTCGGGACCGACGCCGAAGCTGAAGCCGGCGACGATCTGCCGCGAACCTTCGAAGATGACACCCATGTGGCCAGCCTGATCTACACGTCGGGAACCACCGGAGACCCCAAGGGCGTGATGCTCTCGCACGAGAATTTCACATCGATGCTCTCGAGTCTCGACCGTACATTCCGCGTCGATACGACCGATGGATTCTTGAGCGTTCTGCCCCTGCATCACACCTTCGAATTTTCGTGTGGCTTTCTGATGCCGATCTCCAAGGGCGCGACCGTGACCTACATGGAGGATCTCTCGGGCGATGAATTACGCTCGGCGATGAACAACACCAGGGTCACGGCCCTCATCGGTGTACCCGCTCTCTGGCAGCTTCTGCACCGCAGCATCAAGCAAAAGGTCGATGGTGCTGGGCCGGTCGCAAAGATCTTCTTCGAGAATATGCTGGCGCTGAACAAGGCCCTGCGCGAGCGAGCCGGCATCAACGCCGGGCCCATGATGTTCGGAGCAGTGCATCAGGTCTTTGGTAATCAGATCAAATACCTGGTCTCGGGCGGAGCAGCACTCCCCGAAGACACGCTCGAGGCATTCCACGGCCTCGGATTCGATATGTATGAAGGCTACGGATTGACCGAGGCAGCTCCGGTTCTCACAGTGAACCGTCCGCGTGGACGTCTCATTGCGGGCTCGGTCGGCGAAGCCGTGCCGGACGTCGAGATCAAGATTCTCGACCCGGACGAGCACGGTGTCGGCGAGGTCGTGGCTCGCGGAGACAACGTCATGCTCGGCTATCTCGACCGAGAAGAAGACACTGAGAGAGCTCTGCAGGATGGCTGGCTCCACACCGGTGACCTTGGGAAGATCGACGATCGCGGCAGACTGTCGATCGTGGGCCGGTCCAAAGAGGTGATCGTGACCTCGGGAGGCAAGAATGCCTATCCCGACGAACTCGAAGAAATTTACGGCCGCTGCCCCGGTGTCGAAGAACTCGCCGTAGTCGGGATCGACGATGGTCATGGTTCCGAGCGTATCGCCTGTCTGATTCGCTCCGAATCGAAAGAGGAAGAAGGCGAAGCGGCCGTGGCCGAGCGCCGCGCCGAGATTCGTGACTGGATCCGCGTAGAAGGACATCGCGTCGCTTCACACAATCGGATTCAGGTCCTGCGATTCTACGATCAGGAATTCCCTCGGACAGCGACCCGTAAGGTCAAAAGACGCGAAGTCGTCGGCATCATCGAGCGCCTGCTTAGCGCCGAGGCCGAGGCCGTTGAGAGCGGAGATGTCGGTCACGCTTGGTCGTGGCTCGAGAACGCCGTCGCGACGCTGGCCGATGTCGATTCGTCGCGCGTGCACTCGGGCACGTATTTCGTCGACGACCTGGCTTTCGACAGTCTGATGTTCGTCGAGCTCGCCAGCATCCTCGAGGCGCGGGAGTACCATCTCAGCGCCGAGAGACTCTCGGATCTCTCGACGCTCGAAGAATTGCAGACCATTCTCGAAGATCCGGCCTCAGCTGGCGCCCTGGTCAAGACCAAGTCGTCGACCATGGAGCGCGTCGACGAGTTTCCGATTCATCCGACCGTTTCGCGTCTCGGGAAAGACCTCCTTCACGGCGCGCAGATGCGGGCCTACGGGGATCTCTTCGATGTCGAGATTTTCGGCGAAGCGAATATCCCCTGGCACAACCCCAACGTGATTGTCGTGGCAAATCACGCCAGCCACCTCGACATGGGATTGGTCAAATTCGCGCTCGGCGAATTCGGCAAGGATATCCGCGCGCTCGCTGCAGCGGACTATTTCTTCAAGAATCCGATGCGCAAGACGTACTTCAACAACTTCACCAATCTGATTCCCGTCGAGCGTTCGGGCTCGCCCGAGGTCGCGCTCAAGGGTGCGGTCGATTCACTGCATCGCGGCGAAATGCTGTTGATGTTCCCCGAGGGTACGCGGGCTACCGATGGCAAACTGCGCAAATTCCGTCGCGGACTCGGCTATCTCGTCGCCACCGAAAAAGTCGACATTCTGCCCGTCTACGTCGAGGGAACCTATCGCGCACTACCCAAGGGGCAGTCGCTACCCTCGCCTACCAACCGCAAGCTCAAGGTGCGAATCGGAGAGCTACTCTCGGCTCGACAGGTCCTGAAGCAAGCCGGCGAGAAAAACGGCAACGAGCTCTGGGATTTCGTGAGCGCCGAAGCACACGAGGCGGTCAAATATCTACGTGACGCCTACGATCGACGCGGTGAATCGGATGAAGAACTCAAACCACTCTTTGCCGAGCTCAGCGATAAATTCGAGCGTGATCAGGTCGATAACAAGGTGAGTTATTACTTCAGTCTCGGAAATATCGACGATCATAAATGGACCGTCGTCGTCGATTCGGAGGACTGCCAGGTGCATATGGGTAAACCGGCGAACGGTCAGGCTGATTGTGTGGTGAAAACGACGCCCGAACTCTTCCGAAAAATTGTTCAGGAAGCGTACGTCCCCTCGTTCGATGAATTCATGGACGGCACGATCAAGACGAACTCACCCGACCTTCTGATGCGCTTCCAATCGGTCTTCCGCCTTCAAGGATGAGCAGTATGAGTAAGAGCAGTATTACGCTCGTGACGGGCGGCACCGGTTTTCTTGGAAGACACCTCATCGAC
>CAYFTY010000722.1:0-3000 GCA_964346045.1 uncultured Bradymonadales bacterium
GAGCCGTCCTTCATGTCGACGGCCCAGACAAAATACTCCTGCGACCAGGAATCATCAGGCCCCGCAGCCGATCGCTTGGCGATGATGTTCATATCGGTGACGAGAAGCCGCAGCGTGTCGGTCGCCCCCTTCGTGCGCACGGTCACTTCGTAGACGCCCGGCAGGGGCTCACCGATGAAATTGGCGACGTCGAGCAACGTCGAGGTCGATTCATCGTCGGCACCGTCGAGCTCGATCCGCTCTTTCGCGATCACATTGGCCACCGATTTCTCGGCGTCTTCGTCGTAGAGATTCAGCCAGAAAACAACGTTCTCTTCGGGGATGTGCCGAACCTCGACTTCGACCTCGGGCGTGTTCAGGTGACGCAGGGCCACCTCGTTCCATTGCGAGCGAGGGATGTACCGGCCCGAGTCGACGAATTCGAGATCAGGAGAGCGTCGGGGGACTTCGAGTTCGGTCTCGAAACCCTCTTTGAGCAGACCACCGTCGATGGTCGTCATGCCGGCTTCGACGACGAGCTTGTATGTACCGCGCTTGAAGTTGCCGATGATATTGAAGCCGTTTCGCCCCGAAGCGACGCTGAAATCGACCTCGGGCTCGAGCCGGAAATACTGCTCGATGGCCTCAGGCGTCGGCAGGCATCGGCGCGAAACCTCGTATCGCTGTCTGAGGGAGCGAATATACCGTCGATAGGTGCCTCCCGGCGCTGCCTCATCTTTGCACGCGACCTCGATGAAAAAGCCCTGGCTGCCTTCGCGCGGACCGGCGGCGTAGAGCTCGACAGTCGGCCCCTCTTTCAAAGTCGTTTGCCCGGTGGCCGCGGGCGCGACGATGGTCTCGTCGGCCAGAAACGCGATGCCCTCGGAGATCTCGGCGCTGAGTTTCCCGCCCTCTTCGAGAGCCCGGTCACGCAAAGTCACCTTTACGATATGGTCGCCATACCCCTTCTCGTAGACTGCATTGGTCACTTTGTAGTCGAGATCGTTCGCGATCGTGTCGGTTACCGACCACGCGATGAAATCCCCCACCTTTTGGGGATCGACGGGAGCCGTGAATTTCATGTCGAGCGTGACTTCATTCTTCTCGGCATCGAGGATGGCACCCGAGAGACTGAGAAACTCGAAAGGTGGCGTTTGAAATTCATGGGTCCAGGGCTCGTCGGGCACGATCTTGCCGTCAGTGCTTTCGACCGACCGCACTTCGACCGTGTACTTCGTCGAAGGTCTGAACATCGTCGCGGGCATGAATTCGAGCGTCGAATTACTCGAAAATCGAGTCATTCCCTCGACCTCGGGGGTAATCACGACCTGTGTCGCGTCCGACGCACTACGCGGGGCATCGTCGATGACTTCGAGCGCGAACCCAACTTTGAGTGTCTCGGGCAGGATCTTCGAGAGCCCCACCTCCTGAATGATCGGATTCAGGTTTCGCGGAGTCAGCGGTATCTCACCGACCTCGAGCGCACCGGTATCTGGGCCGGCATCGGACAGACCTGCCTGCGCGCCTGCGTCGGATCGACCGTCGGGCCCATCCTCGCAGCCCGAGCAGCCGTCGCACGCAGAAAGTACGAGGCTCGACGCGAATAGCGCTGCAATGAGTAAAATCGAGCGAAACGAGATCACAAGGGGATTGTCTTTATGCACGCGTCTTTTCTCCTGTGGTATTCACAGAGCGATACGACTACGAATCATTCGGTGAGTCGTCGAAAATACCGCAAACTTTGAGAATTTGCAGTGACGTGTGCACTTCCGTCGCTGGCGAGGTCAACAAGGGGTGGCGCGAATTGTATTCCGAATTGGGGTATGGTCCGCGCCGCACCAGCGCTCTTCATCACCCAAGAAATTAGAGAGAGGCAGACGTATTGCCTGCCTCTCTCTAGCCACAATCACCCAGGAGATGAACGTCTTACAGACCGCTCATCGACTTTGCATTTCGCTCAGTCGATTTTAGGTACAGCAACCTGCGTGCCATGATTTCTCAACGCGCACATAAAGACCTTAAACCATTGAATCACATAGT
The DNA here is from genome assembly GCA_964346045.1 of uncultured Bradymonadales bacterium. Taxonomy (GTDB): domain Bacteria; phylum Myxococcota_A; class Bradymonadia; order Bradymonadales; family Bradymonadaceae; genus CAYFTY01. Next base: position 2,020 of record CAYFTY010000722.1, read on the forward strand.
CTTTTATCAAAATTAACTAAAAATGCCGAGGCGGCGGTGGATCATGGAGTTGCCGGCGCGCATGCCACACATCGCTTCGAAACCCGAATTATCAGACACTTAGAGGTGGCAACACAAACCGCCACCCATGGAGAAGGGCATGATGTACATCGTCTATTGCATCGTCGACGAGGATATTTCGCAGGATTGGGAAACGTGGATGGAAGAAACTCACATCCCCGAGGTGCTCGAGACCGGGTGCTTTTCGAGCTGTGCGATGACCCGCGACGAAGACGCCGATACCGAGAGCGCGCGGGGGTTTCGCATGATCTATCGACTGCCGTCGTTGCGCGCATTCGAGCAGTACCAGAGCGAATTCGCGCCGGGACTGCAGGCAGACCACAACGAGAGATACGCGGGTCAGGTCAGTGCGCGGCGCGACGTGCTACCGGTTGTCGCCGTTTTCGACGGCGACGAATACTTGAGTCAGGCCGAGTAGTATGGATTGTCTCCCGACGTGTGGTCGGTGACATCGTAGATCTGGTTGATGTCTTCGCCGAAATTGTCACGCAAAATCTGCTCGACACCCTGCTTGAGGGTTTGCGTGGATGCCGCGCAGCCCTGGCAGCCGCCGCTCATCTCGAGATAGACATTCTTATCGACGTAATCGACGAGGTCGATGCGCCCGCCGTGGCTCGCCACCATGGGATTTATCTCGTTGTCGATGACCTTCATGATCTGTCGTCGCATATCACTCCTCCGCGATGGAACTTTCTCTGCTCGGATGCATGTAGCAGCAGGACGATTCAACTTCCACCCACAAAGCGCACAGACGCGAGCTAAAATTCCCGGCAACTCACGTCCGACGACGCTTTGCCGAGACCTCGACGCAACGATGGAAGTCCGACATCCACATAGAATGATCGTCGCAGACCTCGATCACACGCACTGCGTGTCGGCCGAGGTCTTTTGTGGTTGCGAGACACTTTTTGAAATCACTCT
>CAYFTY010000723.1:0-2985 GCA_964346045.1 uncultured Bradymonadales bacterium
AGGCGGGCTGCAAGATTTGTCACAAGCGATCGGGGCCATCAAAGATCACGGCATCATGATTATCTTGCTCGCGGTCGGTGCGGGCGTCGCGCGGATTTTTTCGCGGATATTCATCTTCAATGCGGGTCGATTCATCGAATTCGACATCCGCAACGAGCTCTATCACAAGCTTGCAGAGCTCACGCCGGCCTGGTTTTCGTCGATGCCGACGGGCGACCTCACGAGTCGAGTGACCAACGACGTCAATTTCGTGCGCCTTCTCTTTGCGATCACCTACCTCCACATCATCAACACCACGCTGGCCTACGGGATCGCGCTCGAAAAGATGATCGAGTTGAACTGGGAGCTCACGCTCTGGTGCCTTGCGCCCTTCCCGCCGCTCCTCCTTGTGGTGCGTCAGATCATCCGGGCTCTCTTCACCCAGACAAAAATCGTTCAGTCGGCGCTCAGTGATATATCGAGCCGGGTTCAAGAGAACCTCACCGGCGTCTCGGTCGTCAAAACCTATGGCCTCGAGCCGCGCGAGACTTCGCATTTTCTCGAGATGAACGAGGACTTTCTCTCCAAGAATCTGCGGCTGGTCACTATCCGAGGAGGTCTGCAATCGACCATGACGCTCATCTCCGGCGTTGGAACGCTCATCGTTCTCTACGTGGGCTCTCAAAAAGTCTTGAGCGGTGAGATCACACTTGGCGAATTCATCGAATTCAATGGCTACGTCGTTGCGCTCGCCTTTCCAACGATGGCCATGGGCTGGGTCTTCAGCGTCTGGAACCGTGGCCACGCTGCCTTCGAGCGCATCAACGAAATCCTCGATGAAGAGCCTGACATCGCCGAGGCCGAATCGCCTCGTGCGTTGCCGCCCATGGATGGTTCGGCCCGCGGCTCGATCCGTTTCGAGAACGTGAGTTTTGCCTACGAGGGCGAGACCGTACTCGACGATCTCGACATCGAAGTTCCAGCGGGCTCGACGGTTGCGATCGTGGGCAAGACCGGCTCGGGGAAGAGTACGCTCATCAAACTCCTCTCGCGCCTCTACGACCCGACCACAGGCACCATCTACATCGACGGCGAGCCGCTGAGCGAACTCGCGCTGCGCGAGACGCGCTCCGAGATCGGGGTCGTGCCGCAGGACCCATTCCTCTTTTCGATGACCATCGGTCAGAATATTCGATTCGGCATCGATGCGCTCGAGTACGATGGCACGCTCTCTCGCGAGGTCCCGACACGCGGACTCACGAATCCTGACGACATCGTCGACGACCAGGAACGCCGCATGTGGCAGTCGCTCGAAATCGCCGGTTTGAAACCCGACATCGAGGGCTTCGCCAAAGGCCTCGACACTCTCGTCGGTGAGCGCGGAATCACGCTCTCGGGCGGACAGAAACAGCGCGTCACCATCGCGAGAGCGTTGATGGTCGACCCGAGAATTCTGGTACTCGACGATGCGCTCTCGAGCGTCGATACCCAGACCGAAAAGGTGATCCTCGATCATCTCGATGCGATCATGCGCGACAGAACCTCGGTGATCATCACCCATCGCTTCAACGCCCTCTCGAGGGTCGACAACATCTTTGTTCTCGAAGAAGGCCGCGTCGTCGAGGTCGGCACCCACGACGAACTCTGCGCGCTCGGAGGTGTCTACAGCGAGCTTTATGAACACCAGCGCTTACGCGAGGAGCTCGAGTCGTGAGCGATAAGAAAAAGCGACCCGACAAGGCAGCGATCGGCTCGGCCTTTACCGAGGAAACTCTGGGCGAAATCGCGGACCTCACGCTCGTGAAGCGACTCTGGGGCTATATGCGCCCCTACGCGATCACCTTTGTGATCTGCCTTCTTTTGTTGCCGACGATTTCAGGCGTCCAGCTCGTACAGCCTCATCTGCTGCAGATCGTCATCGACGAGCATCTGGTACCCGGAGAGTATGCGGGATTGATGCCCCTGGTCGGCATCTTCGCCGCAGCGGTCATCGGTCAGTCTGTACTCCAATTCCTGCAGTTCTTTTTGATGCAGTGGGCCGGACAGCGCGCTCTACGCGACCTTCGTCAGGAGGTCTTCGAACATGTTCAGACCCTCAAGCTCAGCTTCTTTCATAAGAATCCGGTCGGTCGGCTGATGACGCGGATCACGACCGATGTCGAGTCGCTCCAGGAGGCGCTCTCGTCGGGAATGATCACCATGGTCGGTGACCTCTTCACGCTCGCGGCCATCGTCGTGATCCTCCTCTACAAAAACTGGCAATTCGCCCTGGTCAGCTTCACGGTCGTTCCCTTTTTGCTGATTCTGACCGCGATTTTCAGATATTTCATGCGCAAGGCGTTTCGCGAGATTCGAGTCAAAATCGCCCGGCTCTATTCGCATCTGCAGGAGAGCATCACGGGCATGCCCATCATTCAGATCTTTGCGCGCGAGAACGTCAGTGCCGACGAGTACCACGACATCAACGTCGATTATCGCGACGCGAACTTCATGTCGATTCGCTACGACGCGATGCTCTATGCAGTCGTCGAGGCCGTCGGCAGCATCACAATGGGCGTGATCATCTGGTACGGAAGCGGTCAGGTCCTCGAAGATTTCATCACGCTCGGCGTGCTCGTCGCGTTCATCGAGTACATGCAGAAATTCTTCATTCCGATTCGTGACCTCGCGCAGAAATACAACCTCTTGCAGAGCGCGATGGCATCGAGCGAACGCATTTTTCAGCTCCTCGACAAGAGAGACCGCATCCCCAACGAAGGCACGCGGTCGATGCCGCAGACCTCCGAGCTCGAAATCGAATTTCGCAATGTCTCCTTCTCGTACACCCAAGACGAGACGGTGCTTTCGAACCTCTCATTCACGGTCGACAGTGGCGAAAAGGTCGCATTGGTCGGCCACACCGGGGCCGGCAAATCGACGATCATAAACCTTCTTTTACGGCTCTACGATGTCGATGAGGGCGCCATTCTGGTCAATGGTGTCGACATCCGAGACTACGACCTGCAC